>NZ_JBEOVA010000049.1:0-46928 GCF_040295225.1 Streptomyces sp. NPDC002896
CGGGGAGGGTGCCCGACGTCGCCTGGGCGCCGGGCGTGCGCGTCACACCCTGCCACAGCATCACTACGGTTGGCTAATCCAACTGGTGAGCCTGCCGCGCAGCGCCGCACCGTCTGGCATGAACATGGTCGTCCCCTCCCGTTGAACGGCGTGCCCCCCTGCCCGCCGCCAGGGCTCGCTCAGCTCAGCGCAGTGCACGCTCCAAGGCAGCCCGCTGCTCCACGACCCACCGATAAGCGCCCTGCACTTGTGTGACCACTCCCGCGTCGCGAAGGCGGACCATCGCGCGATCGCCGGATTCCGCCGCGGCCTCGATGCCGCGCCAGCAGTGGTCCTGCCACCACAGGATCGTCGATACGAGATCACGCCGCTCCGACAGCTGGTAGCTGTCAGCGATCAACCGCATCCGCCGAGCGGCATCGGCGACGTCCGCGACCTCCGGGCCGAGCCCGAGGTACTGCCAGCACACATGGGCCACGTCATGGATCCGGTCACCTGGCGCTGCGAGATCCCAGTCGATGAAGCCCACCGGACGCAGAGCGCCGCCCATCGGACGGTAGATGGTGTTCTTGGGCGACAGGTCGTTGTGGCACACGACCTCGTACGCTCCGGCCAGCTCGGTACCGGCCGTCAGATCGTGGAACTCACGGACGAGCAGGGCGACACGGGCAAGGCTCTCATCGGACACCACAGCGGCCGGCTGCTGCCTTTCCCAGGCCACATGCCCGTCGAGGTAGCTGAGGATCTCGCGGCCTTCCTCATCCCTGCCGAGGTAGCGCGGCGCTCCTGACCAGCCATGGGCCTCCAGCAGATCGAGGACGTGACCGACGAATTGGGTTCTGGCGGATGCGGGGCGGCGTACGGTTTCACCGACGCGAACGACGTGATTGACGAAACCTCCGGGCAGGGGCAGCTCAGGCATCCCTCCACCTTGCCCGACCAGCGCCTCGAATTCCTGTCCTTACCGACAGGCCTGCGGCGGAGAACTCGGTGATCTGCCCCCGTGTGTGGACCGACCAGCCGGCGGCTGGCGCGGCGACACGTGATCACGGATCGGCGTCGGCGACCTGCCGCAGATGAGGTCCCACTGGGCGCCGGCCCGCGTGACCACCATGGCGCAACACGCTGACCAGGGCGCAAGGTGCGTGCTGCGTGTGCCGGACGGGCGGCGTAGGCAACGGCCCATCGGATCTGCTGTGCTGGTGCCGTGACATCGACACCCGCTGCATCCCCGATACGCCGGATGACCGCCCGCAACCGGCACGAGGCGCACCGCTCCGCGACACCATTGGAACTCCTCTTCGACCTGTGCTTCGTCGTGGCCGTCAATCTGGCGGGCGCCCAGCTGGTGCACGCCGTCGCTGAGGATCATGCGGCGAGTGGCGTCGTGAACTACGCGATGGTGTTCTTCGCGATCTGGTGGGCCTGGATGAACTTCACCTGGTTCGCCTCGGCGTACGACACGGACGACGTGCCGTACCGCGTCACGACACTGGTGCAGATCGCCGGCGTGCTGATCCTCGCGGCCGGGGTGTCCCGCGCCTTCGGCGAGCATGACTTCACGGTCGTCTGCTTCGGCTATGTGGTGATGCGGCTGGCGCTGGTCACCCAGTGGCTGCGCGCGGCACGGTCCACCTCCGGCGAGGAGCGGGCCATGGCCCTTGCGTACGCGGGCGGGGTGTCGCTGTGCCAGCTCGGCTGGCTTGGCCTGCTGTTCGTGCCCGAGTCCGTCAGGGTCTGGGTCTTCCTGGTCATGGCCCTTGCCGAGATGTGCGTGCCGCTGGTGGCCGAGCGCCGCTGGAATACCAGCTGGCATCCGCACCACATCGCCGAGCGGTACGGGTTGTTCACCATCATCGTGCTGGGCGAGACCGTCCTGGCGGCCACCGTCGCGGTCCAGTCGGCGCTCGACGAAGACCACGCCCTGGGCGAGCTGGCGCCGATCGCCGTCGGCGGGCTGCTGATCGTCTTCGCGGCCTGGTGGATCTACTTCGTGGTGCCCGCCCACAGGAGACTGCTCTCCAGCAAGGAAGGGTTCCTGTGGGGGTACGGGCACTACCTGATCTTCGCCTCCGGCGCCGCTATCGGGGCGGGCCTGGAGGTGGCCGTGGAGCAGGCCGTACACAAGGCCCACATCTCGGTGACGGCGGCCGCCGCGGCGGTGACGATTCCGACAGCCCTGTTCCTGATCACGGTGTACGTACTGCACGCCCGCTACTTCAAGCGCGGGCCGGCCCAGCAGCTGACCCTGCCCGTCTCTGCTGTTCTGATTCTGCTGTGCACCTTCCTCGGCAACTGGGCCGTGCTGACCGCCGGGCTGGTGGCGACAGCAACAGTCGCCACGGGGGTCACCCTCACCGCCCGGGACACCCGGCAGCCGACGCAGGAGCACCGGCAAGCACGGCCAAAGTAAGGTGCGCGCCCAGGCTGGCGGACCGTCGCGTCCCAGGATGAGCAGCTTCACGACACACCGGAGACGGGTCCTCGACGGCGGCCTCCCGGCCCGTGTCCGGCATACGAACTTGCGGTCGTGCCTTGTGCACTTCGCGCCCTACGGATTCCGCGCCACGTACCACCATCTGTGCGTCAGCGCGGGGATCCCCGAGGAGATGGACGATGACCCGCGCTCCCTTGTGCGGGCGATCGAAGAATTGCACGCTGCTCGGCAGCTCTGGCTGGCTGACGAGCGCGCCTATGCCGCGCGACGGCGGGCTGAGAAGGCTCGTGGTCATCGGCAGCCGCGGCGCAACGAGACCTGGCGAGACTGGCAGCGGGGATGGGGAAACATCGCCTTCTCCCCCGACCCTGCGGTCCATCCCGACGGTGAGTTGTCCGCAGTGGTCGACCAGGTCCTGCGTTCGTCAGCCGCGCCCGGGGATACGGCTGCCCTGACGTGCCTGGTGTGCGGCGGCCGGGACGATGCCAGGCCCTGGTCCGACGGCGTCTCCCGGGTTCACCAGCTGTGCCGACGTTGCGGGGTGAGTCTGGCGGTCGAACGGGTTGATGCGCATGACCCGGTGCTGGCTGCTGCCCGTACCGAGCAGTGGAAGGAGATATGGAGGACGCGAGGTGTTTCCTCGCGCACCCGCGTCAGCTGAGCCCTTCCGAGGCTCGGCGGTCAGTTCAGCCGATGGCCTCTGGCTTGCGGGGGCTGGTCGTGAGGCACCCGGTGCCGGAGGGCGCGGCGCCGACACCGCAGCAGGCATGCGTGTGCCCCTGCACCATGTGCGCGAGGTTTCGCTGTGCCTCTGTACATGGCCAGAGCTGTCGAGCGACTCTGGTCTTGGTTGGCCTCAGCTCCATCCGAGCCCGGGCCCTGCGCCGTACCACGCTGCTCCTGCCAAGGGGTGCGCAATGCGAGTCGAATTGATCCAACGCGCCGCCGACGTGTTGTGGGACGTGCCTGACGACGCGCGCAAGGAGATCATCATGATCATCGCCGCCGTGGCCGAGGCGCCGGCCCCGGCGCGAGGGGTGATCGCAGCAGCGTTCGGCCAGCAGTGCTGGATCGAGTACATGTCCCGTGGCACCGTGCTCGAGGTCACCGACGTCGGGTGTTACTGCTGACGGCTGCACCGCGCCTGGGGCGCCCGGGGCAGCGGCACCCTCCCCGGCTTTGCTCGGCGCGGGGCGCTGGCAAGGGCTGTCACCATTGCCGAGATCGCCTGCCGAATGCCGCGCATCGACGTCGCGGTCCTGTTCATGGGAGCGGCTCGTGTGCCGAGCAAGATGCGCGGGCACCCGCTGACCTTGTCCGCACAGCGGGCGAGCGCCGCTGCGTCCGTGCTTGGTGCGCCCCTCGTGGTGCCTGCCCACTGCGACAGCTGGGCGCACTTCAGCGAAGAGCGCACCGACATCCAGCAAGCGTTCGACGACGCGGGACTGGCCGGGTGCCTGCGCACCGCTGAAACCGGTGAATGGATCGACCTGCCGTTCTGACCGCAGACCCCGTGGCCAGCAATTGAGTACGAAAAGGTTCCTGGGTGACGCTGCTGCGGCTGAGCAGTATCGTGAAGGGGTCTCTCCGCCGCGGCATTCTCCGCCGCCCCCGGGCGGGAGCCGACACCCAGGCGACCGTCGACCCTCAGCAGCCGTCCCAGATCCGGTCGGTTCCGCGCAGCCTCCTGTCCACCACATCGCTGGACGTCTACAAGAACACGGCTGCGGCGCTCAAAAAGAGAACCCTCACCAGCCGTGTCACAGGCGCAAACCCAGTACTGCGCGCCAGAGCGCGGGACTCGTGGACCGGCGGCTTGCATAGCTGCCAGAAATGCAGGAGGGCTCCATCGTGGATATGAGACTCGAAGTCGTCGTGATCCCCGTCGCCGACGTCGACCGGTCGAAGAGCTTCTACAAGGCGCTGGGGTGGCGGCTGGATGCTGACTTCGCCGCCGGTGACGGCTTCCGCGTGGTGCAACTGACACCGCCGGGTTCCGCGTGCTCGGTGATCTTCGGCAACGGGGTCAGCTCGGCCGTGCCGGGGTCTGCCGAGGGCCTGTACCTCGTGGTCTCGGACATCGAGGCGGCGCGGGCGGAGCTGGCCCGAAACGGGGTTGAGGTGAGCGAGGCCTTCCACGACGCGGGCGGAGTGTTCCACCACGCGGGCACCAAGGACCGGGTGCCCGGTCCCGATCCCGAGCGGCGCAGCTACGCGTCGTTCGCCTCGTTCACTGACCCGGACGGCAACGGCTGGATATTGCAGGAAGTCACCGAACGGCTTCCAGGCCGGTGACGCTGCTTGACCCCGTGTCGGCAGCTCCCAGGCAGCCGATCTCGTCGTCGGGCTGCCTGAAACTGGCCGACGGAAAGAGACGGGAGAGAATCCGATGCCTGTGGCATTCGCTTCGGCGGACGAACTGGCCCAGGCCCTCATACGTGCGGAGCAGGCACATGGGCGGTATGAGGAGGAGCTCGGGCACCGGGACGCGGACTGGCCGCTCTGGTATGCGCGCTTCCTTGAGGGAGAACAGACCGGTGGACTCATCTCCGACTCGGACGGTTCGAACCAGTAAGGAATTGCTTGTTCCGGAGCCCAGCGGGCGATGAGGTCGCCGTCCGCCGTCGCGGGGGCCTTCGCTGTCGTAGGTTTTGCCAGCCGATACTCCGACGACCAGGGGCAGTCCGTTCCCATCCAACAGGACGTGCATCTTGGATAACCAGGCTTGCCCCGGTCCCCGGGCTCGGACCTGTGTCTTTGCTCCTGCTGGAGCGCCAGCGCGCCGAGCAGCAGCGAAAGCCCGCACCCGACGGGATCCTCGAGGTCGGCATCGGCGCCGGCAAACTTGGCCGTGCCTACTTCGCCGTCTTCTTCGGCAGATGCCAGGGCTTTGCAGAACCCGCTGAACTCCAGCCCTGGCGCCGCCCCATCACGACACGTAAGGTGTCAATCGGATGGTGACACCTTACATTGAGGGGTGGACGCGTTGCGTGACTGGGAGCTGTCCAGGACGTTTGACAGCAGCTCGGGTGAGGTGCGCTGGGAGCGGCTCGGTAACCCGGCCGCGCCGCCGGTGGTTCTGCTGCACGGCACGCCGTTCTCCTCCTACGTCTGGCGCAGCATCGCCCGCGCGCTCGCGGCACATCATGAGGTGTTCGTCTGGGACATGCCCGGCTATGGCGCTTCGGCGAAGTTGGACGGGCAGGACGTCTCGCTCGCCGCTCAGGGCAGGGTCTTCACCGAGCTGCTGGAGCATTGGGGGGCGGCCGAACCCCTCGTTGTGGCACACGATTTCGGCGGCGCTGTCGCCCTGCGCGCCCATCTGCTGCACGGCGCACGCTACCGGCGGCTTGCACTGGTCGACCCGGTCGCCCTGGCGCCCTGGGGCTCGCCGTTCTTCCGCCTGGTCGGCGAGCACTTCAAGGTCTTCGAGCAGTTGCCGCCCGACCTGCACCGTGTACTCGTGCGCGAATACGTCAGCTCGGCGAGCAGCCCTGGGCTCCACCCGGCGGTCCTCGACCGCCTTGTCGAACCGTGGCTCGGCGAAGACGGCCAGCGGGCCTTCTACCGCCAGATCGCGCAGGCCGACCAGCGCTTCACCGATGAGATCCAGGAACATTACGGCTCCATCTCCGTCCCCGTCCTGGTGTGTTGGGGAGAGGACGACACGTGGATACCCGTGACCAAGGCACACGAGTTGGCAGCCCGTATACCGACAGCCGAGCTGCATCTGCTGCCCGGCGCCGGCCACCTGGTCCAAGAGGACACTCCAGCCGAGCTCACTGCGGCACTTTTGAACTTCCTCACCTGACAACGCCTTCAGGGTTCGCCCACGGCACCGTCAACTTCACCATCTACCGCCCGTCCTACGCCGAGTTCCGCCTTTACACCCCGGGGTAGCTGCGATGAGCTGAAGATTGCCGAGACATACTCCGGAGTGCCTTGCCCTCCCGCCAGCACACCCCCTGCCTGTCCCGGTGGTACTGCTCGGCCCAGATGCGACCGACGCCCACAAGACCCCGCGTCAGCGCTGACACATCGACCTGTGGCTGGCTCCGGAGCAGGCCGACTCACGTATCACGGCCGCCGTCACCGCCGGAGGCACCGTTGTCGACGATTCCCATGCGCCGGCGTTCACCGTGCTTGCCGATCCCGACGGCAACAGGGTCTGCGTGTGCACCGCCCTCGACCGGGATTAGCCGTCAGGGCCTGCTCCTGGGTGGAGTCGGCTCTAAATTGCCAGTTCTTCGGGGAGAGGTGGCACCGTGTCCGGCAGTACGCGCCAGTGGTACATCAGGGGAAAGTCCTGGTACTGGTTTGCGAGCACCCAGTTCGTGGTCATGATGTGCGCCGCCAGCTCCCGCCAGGCCCCGAAACTCGGGCCGCCGATACCGTATTGACAGAAGGCGGGCAGCCCGAATACGTTCGCGGTGGACCGCACGTTTTCCGGCAACCTCTCCGTATCGGTCAACGGGACCCGCTTGATGAAGACCGGGGTCCCGTCGATATCCAGCAGCGCCGACCGGCCCCCGATACCGGAACCAAGCGGCACAGCCGCGTCGACAAGGTCGTTCAATCTGTCGTCACTGCACAAGGCCAAAGCAGTGGAAACGGTGCTGTGGGCAGCCAGACGCTCACGCCGCGACATGCCGGGACGCTTCACTACTGCCTCCAAGCGGGCACAGTTCTTCCGGTCCGTGGCCGCACTTTACGTGGATGCCCGCCGTGCACCCTTTTCTTGGGCGGCAAGGAGCTCGTCACCGTGCTCGATCGTCCAGAGGCCGAGTGCCCTCATCGGGCCGTCGACCAGGCTCTGCCCCAAGCTGGTCAGGCCGTATTCGACGCGAGGTGGCGCCTCGGCGTGTGCGTGGCGGTCGACGAGGCCGTTGGCGAGTAGGCGGTGCAAGGTGTCGGTGAGGACTTTGTCGCTGATGCCGCCGATGGCGGCGCGGAGTTCGCGGCGCCGGCGCGGTCCCAGGTGAAGGGCCGCCAGGACCACGGGATCCCACGTGTGGGCGAAAAGATCGGTAGCGGCGCGCAGGCGGCAATCGGCAACCAGCTCGTAGCAGTGGGCTTCGTGATCACTCATCTCGCCAGCCATCATCGCGCGCTTGATACACACCGATCGGTGCGTAATGCCTTCTTTACCGTAGCTGCCCAACTGCTCTCTATAAGACGGGAAGTGACGATGCGTATCGGGATCCTGGGAACGGGGACGCTGGCGGCGGCGCTGGGTGAGGGCTGGGCACGTGCAGGGCATGAGGTGGTGATCGGCGGGCGGTCGCAGGCCAAGGCAGAGGAGCTTGCCGATCGGCTGGGCCCAGGCGTGCTCGCCGTGGCGCCGCGTGAGGCCGTCATCAGGCGCGATGCGGTGCTGCTCGCCGTGTCATGGGATGGCGTCGAGGAGATGCTGGGATCGGTGGGCGCGTCCGGCGGTTCGCTGGAGGGGACGGCGTTGATCGATCCCACGAATGCCGTCGCGCATGGTGTCGGTTTTCTACTCACGGAACACGGCGAGTCGATGGCGAAGCGGATCGCCGGGCAGGCTCCGGGAGCGCATGTCGTCAAGGCGTTCCATCTCTTTCCCGCCGCCCAGTGGACAACAGCTCCGGGTGGCGGCGCGGCGCGTGTGACGGTGGCGATGTGCGGCGACGATTTGGGGGCGCTGAGCGTCGTCAGCGAGCTGGTGCGGGATGTCGGCGGAACGCCGGCGGTTCTTGGGTCGCTGGATCGCGTCCGTCAGCCGGAGGAGGTGGCGGGTTTCGTCATCGGGCTGGCCTTCGCAGGCTTCGACCCCAGCTCTGCGGTTCCGCGCGTGACCTCGTAGGCCGCGCCTAGAGGGTCATCGGGCGCCCGGAGTGCCATGCCCTGGGAGTCGTCCACCGTACGACCGAGGCCCGCGGGGCAAAAGGTCATCGTCCTGCGGGCGGTGGAGACGCTGCCAGATCTGGCGGTCGGCTCGGTTTGGGGACTTCGTCAGCCGAACTCCTCGACGTACTCCTCTGGCGGTCCCAGCTCGGGGCGATCCCGCAACTCCAGGATTCCGCCGAGCCGTTCCAGCTCGAGGACCGTCATGGTGTTCTCACCGATGCGCAGCAGGGGTGCCGGGCAGTACAGCGTGACCTGCGGTCCGATCTCCCAGTAGCGGCCGAGCAGGAACCCGTTGACCCAGACGAGGCCGCGGCTCGATCCCGGCAGCGCGAGGAAGGTGTCCGCGGGCGTGTCGACGTGGAACATCGCGACGGCGAACCCGGCGTGTGTGGTCGCGGGACCGGCGGCGACCGCGCCGGCCAGCTCCGTGGAGGACCACTCCTGCAGCGCGACCGGCGTGCTGTCCCAGCCCTGCACGATGCGCCGGTCGATGAGGACGGGACCGAGCAGGCCCTTGTGCCGGCCGATGCCCGGCCCGTAGTTCACCCGGCCGAGGTTCTCGACCAGGACCTCCAGCTGTACGACGTCGCCGGTTCCGTGTATGGGGAGTTCCGGGTCACCGGGTTCGGCGACGCCGAGGAGGGTGCCGTCGCCGAAGACCAGTGCCCGGTCGCGTACGTCGGTGAGGACGAGCCGGTGCTCGCCCGCCGGGATGCGCGGATGCGCGGTGTGCAGGACCATTCCCGCGTCGAGCCCGAGTTGTTCGAACGAGGCAGGGCGCGGGGCGGTCGAGGTCGGGGCCGGCACGGCGCGGAGGCCGGCGAGCAGGTCGGCACGGTGGACGAGCGGGACGCGGTTCGGCGGGAGCGTCGGCATCTGCTCGGGTGAGCGGAGGGGTCCACGGGCGCCGAGCGCCTCCCGTACGGCGAAGAACTTGGCGGTGAGGCTGCCGTCCTCGGCGATCGGCGCGTCGGAGTCGTAGCTCGTCACGATGGGTTGCAGGCGGCCCCCGTCCTCGTTGGCGCCCGCCCAGAGCCCGAAGTTGGTGCCGCCGTGTGCCATGTAGATGCTCACGCTGCCGCCGTCGGCGATGATGCCGCGGAGTGTCCGGACCGCGCTGTCCACCCCGCGGACGTGGTGCCGCTTGCCCCAGTGGTCGAACCAGCCGTTCCAGAACTCGGCGACCACGAACGGTTCGTCCGGTCGCCGTGCCGCGAGGAGCTGCCGGGCGGCGTCGGGCTCGGAGCCCAGCGTGACGGCCGTCAGGGTCCCGGGCAGGGTGCCGCCGTCCAGCATGAGCTCGGTGGGTCCGTCAGCGGTGAACAGCAGCTCCCGGATGCCCCGTGTGGTCAGGGCCTGGCGATTCCAGCGCAGATAGGCATGGTCGTCGCCGAAGCTGCCGAACTCGTTCTCCACCTGCACCGCCACGACCGGCCCTCCTTCGGATGCCTGGAGCGCGGCGATGCGCGGGACCAGCTCGTCGAACCAGCGGCCGACGGCGGAGGTGAACGCCGGATCCGAGCTGCGGACCGCGACGTCCCGGCCGGTGAGCCAGCTCGGCAGGCCGCCGTTGGACCACTCCGCGCAGATGTACGGGCCGGGCCGGACGATGACGTCGAGGCCCTCCTCGCCCACCGTGCGGATGAACCGCTCGACGTCCCGCCAGCCGTCGAAGCGTGGCGCCTCGTCCTCGTGGGGCTGATGGAAGTTCCATGCCACATAGGTGTCGACGGTGTTGAGTCCGAGGTCGGCGAGGCGGCGGATCCGGTCCCGCCAGAGGTCGGGGTGGACGCGGAAGTAGTGCAGCGCCCCGGACAGGATGCGATGGGGGACGCCATGCCGGTACACGCGGCCTCCACGCCAGGTGAGAGCGCTCGTGGCGGCGCCGGCCGTCGCATCGATGTTGGTGTGGGCCGGAGAGATGTGCGTCGTGGGCGGCTCAGTCACGTTGCGAGCGTATGTTATCGATGCCATGAGTAACAAGTTCGATAGGATCTGATGGACGAAGTCGCGGGCCGGCCGCGGGAGAGGAGCGCCATGACCGAGGGCACCGCGAGGCTGAGGCAGCCGAGCATGGCTGATGTGGCTCGGACCGCCGGGGTGTCGGCGCAGACCGTCTCGCGTGCGCTCCGCGACTCGCCGAACGTCAACCCCGAGACCAAGAGGCGCGTGCTCGCCGCCGTGGAACAGGTCGGCTACCGGTTCAACAGCGCCGCCAGGGCGCTCTCCTCCGGGCGCAGCCACACCATCGGACTCGTGCTGCTGGCGTCCGGCGGGTACTACTCGCGCTCGGCGGTGACCGCCGGTGTCGAGGCGGCCGCCGGCGCGGCCGGGTACGCGGTGAGCATCGCAACCATCGCCGCGCTCGACACCGGGCTGATGGAGCGATCCCTGTCCAAGCTCGCCGACCAGGGCGTCGACGGCTTCGTCATCGCTGTACCGCTCATCTCCGTGACACGGAAGATGGAGGACATCACCCGCGACATCCCGACCGTCACCCTCGACGGCTCGCGGACAGCGGGCGCCCGGGTGCTCGGGATCGACCAGCAGGAGGCGGGCCGTGTCGCCACGCAGCACCTGCTCGACCTGGGGCACCGCCAGGTCTGGCACATCTCCGGGCCGGACGAGTGGATCGAAGCGCGCCAGCGGCGACAGGGCTGGCAGGAGTGCCTGGCCACAGCCGGGATCGTGGCGCCGCCTCCCCTCGAGGGCGACTGGTCGCCCGACTCGGGATACCGGCAAGGGCAGATCATCGCGATGATCCCGGAGGTGACCGCGGTCTTCGTCGCCAGCGACGAGATGGCCTTCGGGGTGATCCGCGCCTTGCGCGAGCGCGGCCGGTCGGTGCCCGAGGACGTGTCCATCGTGAGCGTCGACGACATCGCCCTGGCGGCCCACTGCTCTCCGCCGCTGACGACCGTCCGGCAGGACTTCTACCGCTACGGCGCGGCGGCCGTCGCCCTGCTGCTGCAGGGCGACGATGCCGACGTCGATGAATCCGTCGCCACCGCGTCACTGTCGGTACGCGCCTCCACGGCACCGCCGCGCTCCCTCTGAGCAACGCGCCAGCCGTTCGTTGAAATGCCTCTTGTGGGCCCCTTGCGCCTTCATATGGATCGGTGCCACCGTAAGCCTGCATGTTATCGGTGCCACCGTAACAAGCCCGGGTCGCCATGTGATCCAGATCCCAGGCGCGGTGGCGTGGCGTCACGGCGGTGTGGCCTCCGAAGGGGCTGGCCCCGGACTTGTTCTACCGCTCGCAGCCAGGTGGGCAACTGTCCACGGGAAGGACCTCACATGAGGAGATCGCTCGTCCTCGCGGGCGCCGCGGTCACGGTGCTCGGACTGCTCGCCGGCTGCTCGGCCGGCGGGAGCGGCTCGGACTCCGGCAAGACGACCCTCAAGGTCGCCGCCCTCGAAGGCGGCTACGGCCGGGACATGTACACACAGGTCATCAAGGCATACGAGGCCTCGCACCCCGACATCGATGTCCAGTTGCAGATCTCGAAGAGCATCGAAGACGAGATCACCCCGAACATGAAGGCGGGAAAGTACCCGGACGTCGTGGTGCTCGGCCAGGGCCGTAAGGCCGCCCTCACCGAGACCCTCATCAAGGACAAGGCCTTGGAGGACCTCACACCGGTGCTGAAGGCGAAGGTCCCCGGCGAGGACAAGACCGCGGGGGACAAGCTCACCAAGGGCATCGTCGGCAACCTCAACACCAACCCCTACGGTACGGACAAGACGTACCTGATGCCGATGTACTACGCCCCGACCGGGCTCTTCTACAACAAGGGCCTGTTCGAGCAGAAGGGTTGGAAGGTCCCGGCCACCTGGGACGAGATGTTCACGCTCGGGGACAAGGCCAAGAAGCAGGGCATACCCCTGTTCACCTACCCGACCGCCGGGTACCTCGACTCGTTCTTCTTCGCGCTCCTCGCGGACATCGGCGGGGAGCAGTTCTACACCGACGTCATGACGTACAAGAAGGACGTCTGGAAGACGGCGAACGCCCGCAAGGCCCTCAACATCACCACCCGCCTGCTGGGCTACGCCGCGCCCGCCACCGTCGGATACGCCAATGAGCAGGACTTCACCAAGAACCAGCAGTTGATCCTCGACAACAAGGCGCTGTTCATGCCGAACGGAACCTGGATTGTCGGCGAGATGGCGGATGCGCCACGCGCAAAGGGCTTCCAGTGGGGTCTGACGCCGCTGCCGGCGGTCACCGCGGGCAGCAAGCGCTACATCACGACGTCGGTCGAGTCGGTCTGGATCCCCACCGCCGCCGAACACAAGGACGCGGCGAAGGACTTCATCGCCTACCTGTACTCCGACAAGGCGGCGAAGATCTTCGCCAAGTCGAACGCGATCCAGCCGATCGAAGGCATCGCAAGCAGCCTGTCCGGGGAGAACGCCGAGTTCTACAAGGTGTACGAGGACCCGTCGGTCGCCGCGCTCGTCGGCGGGTTCGCGAGCACCGCACCGGTCGAGGGTGTCGACATCAAGGCCACGCTCTTCGACACCGCCAACAGCATCATCAGCGGCGACACCACTGAGGACAAGTGGCAGGCCGCGCTGAACGACGCCAGCGAGAAGCTGCGCGAGGCGGGCGACTGACGTGCCCGGCGGCGGCCCGCCCAGCCGGGGCCGCCGCCGACGCCTCTCCGACCGGGGAGACCCTCTCCGCTCACCCAGGACTGCTGCGGACGACCCAAGGACCGGCACGGTGACGACCCTCTCCACCCCCACCCCATCCCCAGGCTCGACGAACCGCACATCCGAACCGGCGCCGTCCTCCGGGAGTTCCCGGCGCGGCGCCCGTGCCCCGGCCCGCGGGCGCGGCAACGCCGGCTTCGTGCTCGCCTGCCTGCTTCCCGCGCTGGTGCTCTTCGCGGTGTTCATGGTCGTCCCGACCGTGAACGTGTTCCGGATGTCCCTCTACACCTGGAGCGGGTTCTCCCCGGGCATGCGTTTCGTGGGGCTCGACAACTTCACCCACCTCCTCGACGACGAGCAGTTCGTGCGCGCATTCCAGAACACGGTCGCGCTCCTGGTCGTAGTGACCGTCGTGACGATGGGCATGGGCCTGTTCCTCGCCGCGATCATGACCCGGCAACGGCTGCGCGGACGGAACCTGTACCGGTTCGTCCTCTACATCCCGAACGTGCTCTCGGTGGTCGTGATCGCGGCGATCTTCTCCGCCGTGTACGACCAGAAGAACGGTCTGCTCAACGGCACGCTCCGGCTGCTGTCCCTCGATGGCCTTCAACAGGTCTGGCTCGGCAACCAGAAACTCGTGCTCTACTCCGTCGCGATCGCGATGGTCTGGCAGTCGCTGGGCTATTACATGGTCCTCTACATGGCGAGCATGGCGAGCATCCCGGAGGAGCTCTACGAGGCGAGCGCGCTCGACTGCGCGTCCCCCTTCCGGCAGTTCTTCGCCATCACGCTGCCGCTCATCTGGCAAAACCTCCGCACAACGCTGACGTTCTTCATCATGAGCGCCGTCAACCTCAGCTTCGTCCTGGTTCGTGCGATGACCGGCGGCGGGCCCGACGGCTCCTCCGAGGTCCTGCTGAACTACATGTACAAGCAGGCGTACACGAACTCGTCGTACGGCTACGGCATGGCCATCGGTGTCGTCATCTTCGCGTTCTCGTTCCTCGTGTCGCTCCTGGTGAGCCGGGCGACGCGGCGCGAGCCCCTCCAGTTCTGAGGACAGACACCATGACCATGATCAATTCGTTCCGACCGCGCACAGACCACCCGCGCGCCGACCACCCGCGCGCCGCCCGGTCGCGGATCGGCCGGGCGCTCACGTACACCCTTGTCATCGCACTCGCCCTCGCCATCGCGATGCCGGTCGCCTGGGTGCTGCTCGCCTCGCTCAAGCAGAAGAGCGAGTTCTTCGGCAGCCCCTGGACGCTGCCGAAGAGCCTACAACTCCAGAACTACGTCGACGCGTTCGTCACCGCGCACATGGGTCAGTACTTCCTGACATCGGTGCTCGTCACGGTGCTCGGGCTTGTGTTCGTCCTGGCGGTCTCCGTGCCGGCGGCCTACGTCATCGCCCGGTACGAGTTCCGCGGCCGCGGCCTCGTGGAGATCGCGCTCCTGGGCGGTCTCTTCGTCAACGTCAACTACATCGTCGTGCCGATCTTCCTCATGCTCGTCGATTGGGACCGCTCGCTCATCGACGTCTTTCCCGGCGGCTTCTTCATCGACAACCCCGCGGTCCTGTCGCTCGTCTATGCGGCCACGTCGATCCCGTTCACGATCTATCTGCTCACCGCATACTTCCGGTCGATACCCGTCGAATACGAGGAGGCCGCCGCCCTGGACGGGGCGTCTCGCTTCCGGATCATGACCCAAGTCATGCTCCCGATGGCGCGCCCGGCGGTCACCACCGTGATCCTGTTCAACTTCCTGGCCTACTGGAACGACTTCATCATCGCGCTCACCCTGCTCCCCGGCGAGGGCAAGACGTTGCAGGTCGGCCTGCTCAACCTCTTCACCGCGCAGAAGGCGGCGGCCGACTACGGCCGTCTCTACGCCGGCATGGTCATCGTCATCGTGCCCGTCCTCATCCTCTACGCCGTCATCCAGCGCCGGCTCATCGAGGGCATCGCATCCGGCGGAGTGAAGGGCTGACCGACCCCCCGCGGCATCAGCGGAAGGAAAACCGTCATGACTGACATGAAGGAATCGACGCGTACGGCATTGCTCGTCACCGCCCGTACGCTCGTCGCGGGAGCCTGCCTCACGCTCGTGGTCATCGCGCGAACGACGGTCGGGTGGGGAAACCTCCTGGTCATGCTCGCCGCGCTGGCCGGGCTGCTGGCCCTGCTCGCCTCGTACAACCGGCGGTTCCGGTGACCGCGGCCGCGACCTCCGGACAGGCACGGGCACTGGCCGCAGTAGGGCCGAGCGAGCGCCAACTCGCCTGGCAGGCAATGGAGTTCTACGGGTTCATCCACTTCGGCATGAACACGATGACGGACCGGGAGTGGGGCGAAGGACACGACGACCCGGCCGCCTTCGACCCGGCCGGACTCGACGCCGACCAGTGGGTCGCGGCACTCAAGAGCGCCGGGATGACCGGCGTGATCCTCACCTGCAAGCACCACGACGGGTTCTGCCTGTGGCCGAGCGACGTCACGACCTACTCGGTCGCCTCGTCGCCGTGGCGAAGCGGCCAGGGCGACGTGGTCGCGGAGGTGGCCGACGCGGCCCAGCGGCACGGCCTGCGGTTCGGGATCTACCTCTCCCCCTGGGACCGCACCGAGGCGACCTACGGCTCCGGGACCGCGTACGACGACTTCTACGTCGCCCAGCTCACCGAACTGCTCACCCGGTACGGACCGGTGTTCTCGGTCTGGCTGGACGGCGCGAACGGCGAGGGCCCCAACGGCAAGACCCAGGTGTACGACTGGGAGCGGTACTACGCGGTGGTCCGCGAGTTGCAGCCGGACGCGGTCATCAGCGTGTGCGGGCCCGATGTCCGCTGGTGCGGCAACGAGGCCGGGGACACCCGCCCCGACGAGTGGAGCGTGGTCCCGCGCGCCCTGCAGGACGCCGAGCGGACCGCGGACCGCTCGCAGAAGACGGACGACGGAGTCTTCGCCCGGCTCGTGCGCAGCGACGACCGCGACCACGGCAGCCGAGCCGCGCTGGCCGGGCACGAGGACGACCTGGTCTGGTACCCGGCCGAGGTCAACACCTCGATCCGTCCGGGATGGTTCCACCACCCGGCCGAGGACGCCGCGGTCCGCTCCGTGGATGAGCTGTTCACCATCTACCTGAGCGCCGTCGGCGGCAACTCCTGCTTCCTGCTCAACGTCCCGCCGGCCATGGACGGGCGTATGCGCGATACCGATGTGGCGGTCCTTGAGCGGCTCGGGCGGCGCATCGAGGACTTCCGGGCGCGGCGAATCGAGGCGACCGCGACGGTCTCGTCCGGGATCGCGGGCGACATTGCGACCGCGTGGCCGGGCGCGGGGCGTACGCCGTGGCGGCCTGACGATACGGACCCCCTGCCCGGCGTGACACTCGCGTTCGGACGGCCCCGCCCGGTCGAGGCGGTCGTCCTGGGCGAGGACATCACGCAGGGGCAGCGCATCGAGCACGTCGTCGTACGGGGCCACCGGGACGGCCGGTGGACGACGCTCGCCGAGGCGAACGCGGTGGGCTACCAGCGCATCCTGACGTTCCCGCCGGCCGACGTCGACGCCGTGCGGGCCGAGGTGACCCAAGCCCGGGACACGCCCGTCGTCGCCCGGGTGGCTGTGATCGGGGCGACCTCATGAAGGGCACCTTGCCCAGACAGGGCACCTCACGTAAGCCCGGCCCCCCGCACAAGCAGAGCACCTCACGCAAGCCGAGCGCCCCCCGCAAACCGGCCACCCCCCGCACGACGAACACCTCCCGCAGGCCGTCGCGCCGGGCCGTCGTCCTGTTCACCGGCGTGTGCCTCGCCCTCGCCGCGCTCGTGGCCACCGGAGTGACGATGCTCCGCCACGACCGCACCAGCGAGGTCGCCTCCCTCGACGGGCACCCCGTGACCCGCGACGAACTGCTCTTCCACATGCGGCGGCTCGCGCCGACCGTGCAGAACGAGCTGCGCAACAAGTACCACCTGTGGGGTGCGATCGACTGGAACGCGAAGGCCGGTGACAAGACCGCGCTCCAGCGGCTCGAGACCCGTGCGCTCGATGAAATCTGGCGGGACAAGACCACGCTCATCCTCGCGAAGGAGCAGGGGCTCATCGACTCCGTGGACTACGCGGACTTCCTCGCCGGGGTGGCCAAGGAGAACCAGTCCCGTGCCGATGCCATCGCGGCGGGCCAGACCGTCTACGGCGTCGCGCAATTCTCCCCCGAGGAGTACTACACACACCGGCTCACCGAGCTCACCACGAGCCTGAAGAAGCGCCTCAGCGCGGACGTCGGCAAACCGCTCTGGGTCACCGACGCCGACGTCCGGCATGCGTTCGACGCCGACCGGAACGCCTGGAGCGCCAACGCGACCACGTACAGATACTCGGAGCTCGTCGTGCCGGTGCCCGCCGGCGCTTCCTCGGACTACGCCGCCCGCCTGCAACGGCGAGTGGCCGCCGCCGGGCGCCTCGCGGCCGTCGCCCCCGGGGAATCCGGTGCCAAGCTCACGACCGGCACGTACGACGGCAGTGGCTCCACCGGGCTGAACGCCCACGACCAGGACCTCATGGCAGTGCTCGGCACACTCGCCCCGGGCCAGATCTCCGCCCCCGTCACGGGCACCGGCCAGATCACCTACTACGAGCTCGACAGCAAGAAAGTCGACGAGGACAAGGCGTTCGCCGACTACCGCCAGCGAATCCGGCAGTCACTCCTCGAGGAGAAGTTCAACAAGTTCCTCCAACGCCGCGTCAAGAGCAGCGACATCGAAGTCAACACCTCGGCGGTGGACGCCATCAACGCAAAGGATGTGCAGCAATGAGACCTGTCGATCCTGTCGACACCGAACCACCACCCGTCAACGAGGCGACTCCAACGCGTCGGCAGTTCTCGGCGCGGGCGCTCCGCGGGAGCCTCAGCGCCCTGTTCACCGCCCTGCTCGCCGCGCTGCTCGTCGGATCGCTCGTTCCCGCCGCGCACGCCACCGCGGCCCCGGACCGCGCTCCCACCCCCGCTGCCGCCAAGCCGAGCTGGCCGGGCAACACACCGAACATGACGGGTGGCAAGGACTACTTCATCGACGCCACGCATGGTCACGACGACGCGGCCGGGACCTCGCCGAAGGCCGCCTGGCGCAGCCTGTCCAAGGCCAACGCGACGACGTTCAGGCCCGGCGACCGCATCCTGCTCAAGGCCGGTGAGGAGTGGCAGGACGAGCAGTTGTGGCCGAAGGGCTCGGGCAGCGCGGGCAAACCGATCACCATCTCGGCGTACGGCGACCCGAGCGCCGGCCGGCCGTACATCGCGACGAACGGCAAGGTGCCGAGCCCGTTCAACGCGGACGGCACGAAGAATCCCGCCACCGTCGGCCTCACCGGCGCCATCGTGCTGCGCAACCAGCAGTACTGGGAGATCAACAACGTCGAGCTGTCCAATGACGACGACTTCGCGACCAACATCACCAAAGGGTCCTATGTCCGCGACGGCATCATGGTGTCGATCAACGCCGACCTCCTGAAGGACGGCGCGGACAGCATCATGGACCACTTCCGCATCTCGGACGTGTACGTCCACAACATCGACGGCCCGAGCTACTGGCAGAAAATCCACTACGGCGCCGTCGACTTCCAGGTCTTCGGCAGCCGCAGCTACAAGGATTACGGCACCGGCGGCTATTACTTCAAGGACGTCCGGATCGAGAACAACACCTTCGAGAACGTCGAATTGCACGCCGTCCAGTTCGCGTTCAACTGGTTCGCGGCCGACGGCGCGGACGCCGGCCAGTACGACGAGAACGGGAAGTGGCACGAGGGCTGGGAACAGCTGTGGGTGCGCACCCGCGACCTGTACAGCCGCGACGTCTACATCGGCCACAACTACGCCGAGAGCATCGGCCAGGGCGCGATCCAGCTCGCCAACACCAAGAACATGACGGTCGAGTACAACGAGGTGAACGGGTATCTGAAGCGCTACGACGCGGTGTCCTGCGCGCTCTACCTATGGGCCGGCGCCGACTCGGTCATGCAGTTCAACGAGGTCTACGGCGGTCCGAACAACGAATTCGACGGCACACCCTGGGACCTCGAGTACACGAACTTCAACGTCACGTACCAGTTCAACTACTCGCACGACAACGCGGCGGGCTGGATGGCCTATATGGGCAACAGCTCCAACTCGGTGGCCCGCTACAACCTGAGCGTCAACGACAACGGCGTGCTCGTGAAGAACATGCTGTCGACGAATTACTCGCCGACGTATTTCACGAACAACACCTTCGTCTACGACGGCGCGGACCTCGACTACGTCCACGACGAAACGTTTCTGAGCCGCGTCTACTTCCTGAACAACATCTTCTACAACACCTCGACGACGACTCCGACACCGTGGTACCGCCGGACCGGCGCCCTGCGCCAGGCCGTGTTCTCCAACAACGACTACTACGAGGCCGGCGGCACCCACTCCAGCCAGGAACCGGCCGACCCGAAGGGGTCCCGGGCCGACCCGCGGTTCGTCGGTGACCCCGCCGAGTACGTCACCGGGGCAGGCGTTGACCGAATCCGTAGGGCCGCGGCGCACTTCGCGCTGCGAAAGGACTCACCGCTCATCGACGCCGGCCGGTACAACCCGCATCTGGGTACCAAGGACTTCCTCGGCACGCACATCTACTACGGCGACGCACCGGACATAGGCCTGGCCGAGACCCGAGTCGGCCCGCAGGTCACCAACCCTGTCGACGACGATCCCATCGAGGAGGAGGTGGACAACCGGGTCGACCTCGCGCTCGGCAAACCCGTCACCGCGAGCTCGACCCACCCCGGGGCGAACGGGACGCTCACCGCGGACAAGCTGACCGACGGCGACCTTACGACCCGCTGGGCCGCGGCCGATGACGCGGCCTACCCGATCACACTCGACATCGACTTCGGCGCGGACACCACGTTCGACGAGGTCTACCTGGACGAGTACACCGACTCCGGCACCAACCCGCGGGTGAAGTCGTTCGAACTTCAGCGGTGGGACGCCGGAACCGGCCAATGGGTGACCTTCGCGAGCCGCGACACAGGTATCAGTCACGACCTCACCGTCACCGGCTTCGGCAGCGTCACGACCTCCCGGCTCCGGGTGGCGCTCACCGGGCAGATCGCGACGGAGCAGTACACCCCGACGCTGACCGAGATCGCTGTTTACCACACCAGCGAGTAGGCCAGGCCAGAGCGTGTAACGGCACCGGCGGGTGGATGCCACGGCGTCCACCCGCCTTTCCGCCGCGCGGGAAGCTGTCCCCGGGGCATACGAGCCTGACGCTGTTCCATCCAGCGGTTCACGGCCGGCTACGACCTGGAGCCGGCGAGAAGGCTGGCCTCCTCGCACGCAGTTCTGTATCGGGAGGTGCAGATCTGCTCGATCGTGTACAGGCCGTCCTTGACCACAGTGTCGACGTTGTCGACGGTCACAGAGACCGGACTCAGGAGGACGGCTGGGATGTCCTCGACGGTGCGGCTGCTGACGCTTTCCTTGGCGAGATCATCGATACTCTCGCCGCGCCCCAGTGCAAGGGCCAATTTGGCAGCGGCGTCGGCCTGCACCTTGAAGTTCTTATAGACGGTCATGTACTGCTCCCCAGCGACGATGCGCTGGAGGGCAGAGAGCTCGGCGTCCTGTCCGGTGATCGGAGGAAAAGGCTTCACATTAGCTGCCTTCAGGGCAGAGACGATGCCGGTGGCGAGACCGTCGCTGGCCGCGTAGACGCCGTCGATCCCGTCTGGGCCAAGGGAGGCGATAGCGCCGGACATGTTCGCACGGGCGACATCGGTTCTCCATTCGGGGGTGTTGTAGGACCTACCGATCTTCACTCTTCCCTTGAGAGCGGAGAGCGCGCCCTTCTCGAAGGAGGCTGAGTTGGGGTCGGTATCCGAGCCATTCATCATGACGATCTGGGCTCCGTCCGGCCTGTCGCCCAGCGCCTTGAGAAGCGCCTCACCTTGAACCCTGCCGACCTCTACGTTGTCGAAGGAGACGTAGGCCGAGACCGGGCCCTCAGCGAGTCGGTCATAGGCGACGACCGGGATGTTCGCCTGGTGCGCCCTCTGGACCGAGGCACCGATCGACCGGGCGTCGACTGGAATCAAAACTATGACGTCGACCCCATTGATGATCATCGTGTCCACCTGCTGCTGCTGGGCAACCGGGCTGTCCTGAGCCTCGGCGGCATCCACTGTGCAATCTCCGCACAGCTTCTTGATCGCCTCCGCGATCAATGGCTCGTCGAAGTCCAGCCAGCGGCGGTCGGCCGGCCCCGGGGACAGCACCCCAATGGTCAGACTTCTTTCATCGGATTCGCCCGTATCCCCACAGGCGGCTAGGCCGGCAGCCAAGGACACCGCAGCTGCCACGGCTACGAATCGCTTTACATGAACGTTCACGCCCGCGGCCTCCGGTTCGCTTCACTTGTTCGCGCGCCCGATAGCGAAGGCATGCACGCTCCGCAGCCACGCCCCCTTTTGCTTCGTGACAGCAAATATCGAACCAGATAGAGACAGAGAGATATTTTCAATGTAGCAAAAATCACCGCTTTCCCAACCAAAGTGTTCGCGTGTGCGGGTGTCGTCGGCGGCCGCCGGCCGACCCCTGGATGGTCACCGCGCTGGTCGCCACCGCCGTCACCCGTGCCGCCGACGACGGCACCAGCCCCGATGGCCTGATACCGCTCACCTGCAACGAGATCCAGCACCTATTCACCGCCCCCCTCCCTCCGCGCCGCGGTGCACCAGCTGAGCTGGCGTGATCTTCGGTCCTGGACGGCTCACACCGAACCAACGTCAGACTCAGGTCATTGGGTTCAGTCCTGGCGATCACTGCTGTTGTGTCGGCGATTCGAGTCCGCAGGCGTAGACGCTTTCCCGTCCGCATCATGATCAGGACCATGACTGCCCTTCGAATGGCTCATGCCGCACACGCTGCCGCCTCCTCGGAGACCCTCCGCTTCTCCGACTCGCCCGGCAAGGGGGCCGTGGCGGCAACGGCGGCCGGCCCGTGACACGGGCAGCAGCATGCTGCCCCTGCGTACCTGCCCTCGCAGCGAAGGTGCGAGGCCGTCGAACACCAGCCGGAGATGTAACAGTGCGAAGTGGTCCGCGTACGCAGCATTGTCATTGACGTCACTCTTCCTGCACGCGGCCGCTGCGGCCCGTGACAGTAAGGCTCGGTTCGACGGCGGCAGCAGCGGCGCGGCATGCCACCCGATCAACAGGAGCCGAGCAGTCGAGCGACAGTGCGACCGGGAAACTTATATACGTGCTATATACAACAACATCTGGCGTCAATTGATTCCGCCAACCAGGCGGCATCCTCAGCGCGGCGCCATTCGGATCGGCGGCAAGTCTCCGCTGGCCTTGATTTCCGTCCAGGTGGTGGTCTCAACAACGGCAACTCGCACGAGTAGCAATATTGATCGTCTTCGCTCGCTCCACGTGCCCCTCGACGACCCTGGAAGTCCACGGCAGGGTGAGGCCGGTGATGACGGTGTCGAGGTCCTGGCGGAGGAAGCCGGAGAAGCTCTGCATCGGCTTCGAGACTTCCCGCTCGGGCTGGCGGGTCCAGTCCAGCAGCAGATACCGCGCCGGTGACGGACGCGATCAGCGAATGCGCGGGCGACGTCGCAGGCCCGGGTGATGCCGGGGCAGGCCAGCCCGCCTGAACGGCTTCGGCCGGCACTGGAGTCGGTTGAGTCTTCCGAGGTCAGCGCGCAGCCCGCGGCGCACAGCGCGCGGGACGACCGGTGGACGACCGCCGGCACGGCCACCTGGGCACGCGCCAGTACCCGGCGCCGCACCCGGGCGCGAGCGGCCGTGCCGGCGCGTTCCGGCACAGAGGATGAGCAGGTCACCCGGCTGATTGGCACGGATGGTGAGGGCGTGAGCGGCCGGTCCGCCCACCACGGTCGCGTGCCGTGGATGTCCTCGGGCATACCGTCAGCGGACAGTTCAAGCGTTCTTCGGCGCAGCCTGCTGAACGACCTCGAAGGACCAAAGTGTGGAGCCGGTGGCGGCCGGCTTGGGGGGCTCTCCGCCCTCCGCGCTGCCGCCCTGGTGTGCCGCCTTCATCGGCCCCTCAAGCCAAGCCTGGAAGGACTCCTCATCGCGCCACCGCGTGTAGACGAGGTAATTGTCGGTGCCTTCGGCCGGACGGAGGAGTTCGAACCATTCGAAGCCGTCGGAGTTTTCGACGGCGTGCGCCCGGGAGGCGAAGCGCTTCTCGAGGGTTTCTCGCTGTTCAGCCGGGACGGTCAGTACGTTGATCTTGACTACGCTCATGGCTCCATCCTGCCGCAGCCGTTGGCGGCAACGGTGCACCGGCATGACGGTATATCGCAGCTCCCTCGGTTCTGCTGGTCAGCGACACCGAGCACTTGCACACCAAGGGCGCGGAGACGTTCCTGCAGATCGCCCGCGTCTGGGCGAACACCGCGGTCTCGACCCCGAGGGGGAGAAGTCAAGCTTGCGCTTACGGCACACGGCCGGTCCATGCCGGGGAAGCGAATTTTGTGACGGCCAGTTCCTCAGCACGCTCGAGTTCCTGCCGGGTGATGTGGCCGGTGGTGAGGCCGTAGCGTGCACGGAATGAATCGATCATGCGGTCAATGACGGCGTCGCGGGACAGGCCGGTCTGCCGCCTCAGCGGGTCGACACGCTTCTTGGCACTGCCGATGCCTTTGCCGGACAGCTTCTCCCGGCCGATGCGGAGCACCTCGAGCATCTTGTCGGCGTCGATGTCGTAGGACATGGTCACGTGGTGGAGGACTGCGCCCGGACCGCCGTCGTGGCCGACCACACGCTTCTGCGCGGCTCCGGCAATCTTGCCCGCCTCGGTCGCGATGTCGTTGAGCGGCTGGTACCAGGCCTTGATGCCCATGTCGTCGAGGGCGCCCAGCACCCAGTCGTCGAGGTAGGCGTAGGAGTCGGCGAACGACAGTCCGGACACGAGGGAGGCGGGGACGGAAAGCGAGTACGTGATGGTGTTTCCGGGTTCCACGAACATGGCCCCGCCACCCGAGATGCGCCGCACGACGGTCATGTTGTGGTGGTGAGCGGCTTTGGCGTCGACCTCGTTGCGCAGGGACTGGAAACTGCCGATGACGACGGCCGGTCCGCCCCACTCCCACACCCGGAGGGTCGGCGGCCGGCGCCCTGCGGCGACCCCTGCGGTGAGGACCTCGTCGAGCGCCATGTGCAGGGCAGGCGGCTGAGGCGGCTCGTGGATGAGCTGCCAGTCGTAGTCAGTCCAGTCCGTGGCCTGGGCAAGAGCGCGGCGGACGGCGATGGCAACCCCTTCCGCAGTGAGGCCGTACATGACGGTGCCCTCGGGAAGGCCCGCTTCGATCCGCCGGGCGAGCTCAGCGGCCTCTGCGGCTACGGGGGCTCCTTCAAGCGCCCGGTTGATGGCAAGGAGCGCCTCATCGGGCTCGAGGAAGAAGTCCCCCGCCACCCGGACATGGCGCAGAACACCCTCGTGGTCGTCGAGGTCGACCACAACCAGTTTGCCCCCAGGCACTTTGTACTCGCCGTGCATGCTGATCCGCCTTGATCGTTGCTGTACCGCCGTCACGGTAACGCCACCCTTGCCCCTCCTGTTCCACGCTGGAGACCCGTTGACGGTGCACCCGTTCATCGAGGCGGAGAAGCTCCTGGCGACTTCACAGTTCAGCGCGGTGCCATGCGCAGTGCGCCGTCCATCCGGATGGTCTCGCCGTTGAGGTAGTCGTGGGCGATGATCGAGAGGGCGAGTTGCGCGTACTCCTCGGGTCGCGCAAGGCGCCGCGGGAACGGCACGCCGGCGGCGAGCGAGGCGCGGAACTCTTCGGAGACGGTGGCCAGCATCGGGGTTTCCACGATGCCGGGGGCGATGGTGCACACGCGGATTCCGTACTGGGCGAGGTCGCGGGCGGCCGGCATGGAAGCGGTGTTGATGATGACGCCGCGCTGGCCTCCTGCGTCCGCCTCGGTCTCTGCGATGGCCTCGGCGGCGAGCGCCAGGACGTTGAACGAGCCGATCAGGTTGACCTGGACGACCTTGGCGTAGAGGGCGAGGTCATGCACGCCCTTCTTGCCGAGGATGCGCATGGAGGGGCCGATGCCGGCGCAGTTGATCACGGTGCGCAGCGGGACGCCGCCGTCCGCCGCGGTCGCTACGGATGCCCGGACCTGCTCGGCGTCGGTGACATCGGCGCCGACGTAGGTGACGCCCTTGACATCGGGGGCGCCGTCGATGCTTGACGGCAGGTCGAGGGCGTAGACCGCCGCGCCGTGGTCTGCGAGCGCCTTGGCGGTCGCCGCGCCGAGGCCGGAGGCACCGCCGGTGACGAGGGCGGCGGTGTTGTCGAGCTGCATCAGTTCTCCTTGCCGAGCACGGTGATGGCTCCCCTTGCGGGTTGGTCCAGCTGGCGGCTGATGACCATGCGCTGGATCTGGTTGGTGCCTTCGAAGATCTGCATGACCTTGGCCTCGCGCATATGGCGCTCGACGGGGAAGTCACGGGTGTAGCCGTAACCGCCGAGCACCTGCACGGCGTCAGTGGTGACCTTCATCGCGTTGTCGGTGGCGACCAGTTTGGCTATGGACGCCTCACGGGTGAAGGGCAGGCCCTGGTCCTTCAGCCGGGCGGCGGAAAGGGTCGTGGCCCGCGCGGACTCGATCGCGGCGGCCATGTCGGCCAGGACGAACGCCAGCCCCTGATGTTCGATGATCGGTTTGCCGAAGGTCTCCCGCTCCTTGGCGTAGCGGACGGCGTGGTCGAAGGCGCCCTGGGCCAGTCCCGTGGCCACCGCGGCGATGCCGAGTCTGCCGGAGTCCAGCGAGGCGAGAGCGATGCGCAGCCCCTGCCCCTCCTTTCCGATGCGGCGGTGGACGGGGACGCGTACACCGTCCAGGTGCATGGTGGCGGTGGCCGATCCGGTCAAACCCATCTTGCGCTCGGGCGCGTCAGCGGTCAGGCCGGGCGTATCGGCCGGTATCAGGAAGCAGGAGATCCCGTGCGAGCGGTCGTCGGAGGTACGCGCCATGACGGTGTAGAAGTCCGCGTGACCGCCGTGTGTGGTCCAGGCTTTGGCGCCGTGCAGCACATAGTGGTCGCCTTCGCGGACGGCTCGGGTGCGCATGGCCGCAGGATCGGAGCCGGCGTGCGGCTCCGACAGGCAGTAGGCGCCGAGCAACTCGCCGCCGAGCATGTCCGGGAGCCACTCCTTCTTCTGGGCCGCCGTGCCGTACGCAGCGAGGCCGAAGCAGGAGAGCGAGTGCACGGAGACCCCGACGGCGACACTCGACCAGACGGCTGCCAGCTCCTCCAGCGTCTGGAGGTAGACCTCGTAGGGCTGGCCACCGCCGCCGTATTCCTCGGGGTAGGGCAGTCCGAGCAGTCCCGCGCGGCCGAGCGTCCGGAAGACCTCGCGTGGGAACCTCTCATCGGCCTCCGCCTGGGCCGCCCTGGGAGCGAGCTCCTTCACGGCGAGCGCCCGGGTGAGATCGATGAGGTCGGCGGCTTCTGGGGACTGCATGGTGCGGGTGGCGGGCATCGGGGCCTCCCCGGATGATACTGAAGTGAGTACGACAGTATCATTCAGCGTACTAGCTGCGGGAGCCGAAGACCGCCCGGACCGAAGAAACCCGGGAAGCTGTGGCGGTTGATGTGGTGGGGGCGGTGGGGCGGAGGTCGGCGCCTGGTTTTCCCTCGGCTGGAGGCAGGTCAGGACGAGACGGCGTGCACGATCAGCGACGCCAGCTCCGCGTACGCCTCGGAGTCGCTCAGCCCGGTCCGCGCGGCCACCTCGCCTCGCTGGATCTGCTGCATGGTAGCGGCCGCGACCTCGCCCACGAACGCCGCGTGCACCTCCCGGAAGACGCCCTCGGTCACGCCCTCCGTGATCAGCTGCCGCACCCGGTCGGCGGCGAGCCTCGTGTTGGCCTCGTACACGTCGCGCGCGGGTCGGAAGGCAGCCATGTCGTCGAGGAACTGCCGGGACAGCGGCCTGAGCTGCTCGGCCACGGCGTGCAGATAGACCAGCACCCGGTCCGACGGTGCGGCTGCCTCCGCCACCTGCTTCTCGACCGCCTCGGCCGCGGTCCGGAAGTAGTGCTTGACCGCTTCCCTCACCAGGTCCTGCTTGCTCCCGGCTAGCTGGTACAGCGTGGTCTTGGAGCAGTGCAGTCGCTCGGCCAGGTCGTCGAGTGTGAAAGAAGCGAAACCTTCCGCCGCCAACAGCGCCACCAGACGCTCCAATAGCTCACTCTGTCGGGCGGTGCGGCGGGCGGACGGCATGACCTCAGCTTATCCGCTGAGCACCGCACGCCTCGCCGACAGGTCTGCCGGCCCGCTCACGGTCGGATCGCCGCCGTACGACCGGCCGCATGAGCACCAGAGGCGCCGCGCCCGAGGCGATCGAGCACAGTCCCATGAGCGCGCCCTTCCTCTCCCGCATCACCAAGGTCCCCGTCGACACCGTCTAGCTGGCGAGGAGATCCTGCACCGACTCCTCCTCCCCCCGAGAAGGCCCGGTCAAGGCGCGAGGGTTCCGTGCAGGGCGTCCGTGAGAAGGGAGCGGAGGGCTTTCGCGGTGACCGGTCTTGGATTGGCGTAGGGCTGGGCCTGTGCCTGGGCGGTGATCTCGTCGAAGTCGTGCTCCGTGAGGCCGAGTTCGGCGAGTGAGCGCGGAGCACCGAGTTCGGCGGTTGCCCGCGCAAGGTGCTTCGGTACATCGTCCGTGGCCAGGGCTCGGCGGAGGGCCCGTTCGGCACTCGGCGCCGCGGGGAGGTTGAAGGCGGCGACGTACGGGAGCAGGACCGTGTGCGTGGCGGCGTGGGGCAGGTCGAAGGTGCCGCCCAGGATGTGGCAGACCTTGTGGTGCAGGGACATTGTCGTCGCTCCCAGGCACGCCCCGCACAGCCATGCCCCGCGCAGCGCGTCCGTCCGGGCGTCGAGGTCCAGTGGGTCGGCGGCGATGCCCGGCAGGGCGGTGGCCAGCGAGCGCACGCCTTCCTCGGCCATCAGGGAGACGATCGGCGAGGCGTCGGGCGCGTACAAGGCTTCCACTGCATGGGCGATGGCGTTGAAGCCGCTGGTCACCGACACGTCCACGGGGAGGTGGAGGGTGAGTTCGGGATCGTAGACCACGCTGCGCGGCAGAACGGCCGGGTCGCGGCCGGTCCGTTTGCGGCCGTTCTCGGTGAGCCCCCAGACGGGCGTCATCTCCGAGCCCGCGTACGTGGTCGGCACGCTGATCACGGGCAGGCCGGACTCCAGGACTATCGCCTTCCCCAGGCCGATGGTGGAGCCGCCACCGATGGCCAGGCAACCGTCCGCGCCGGCGTCGCGTGCGGCCGCGCGGGCCGCTTCAGCGACCTGGACCGGCACGTGCATCCGGGCTTCGGTGAAGAGCCCGGCGCACGCGTCGCCGAGCAGGGTGGCGGCGTGCTCGGCGAGAGCACGCTGCCCGGGAGTGGCCAGCACCAGCATCCGCCGCAGACCCAGTCGCTCGGCCTCCTGGGGCAGGTCACGCAGGCTGCCGGCGCCGAAGACCACGCGCATCGGCAGAGCCTCGTACGTGAAGGGGGGCCGCGTCTCGGTCGTCACGGCGTCTCCCCTGCCGGCGCCAGGACGATGTCGAACCCGGCGTGCGTGAAGGGCACGGCCACGCCGAAGAGATCGGCGTCCTGCTCGTCGTAGGACTCGGTGAAGTCGGTGATCAGGCCCCGCTTGACCGCGAAGACGGCGTCGGAGTCGACGTACGGGCTTCCCGCGACGAACGCGTGGGTGGTGACCGGCCGGTGGCCGTCGGCGCTCGCGATGAAGTGGACGTGGGCGGGCCGGTAGGGGTGCCTCTCGGTGGCTTCGAGGAGGCGGCCCACGGGGCCGTCGGTGGGGATCGGGTAGTGGGAGGGGACGACGGTGCGGAACCAGAAGCGGCCCTTGTCGTCCGTGCGGAACAGCCCGCGTCCGTTGCCCGGCGGCTGCACGTCGGGCTGCTGCACGTCGTAGAAACCGTCCTCCGAGCACTGCCACACGTCGAGTTCGGCGCCCGGCAGAGGGGTGCCGTCGGCGCCGAGCACCCGACCGGAGACCACACACGAGCGGCCGGTGCCGAGGAGGTCTATCCGGTCGCCGAGTTCGCGGCGGGGGGACTCGGTCATGTGGAAGGGGCCGAGGACGGTGCTCTCGGTGCCCTCCTCTGCCCCGTTCATGGTCTCGACGAGCATGGAGACGCCCAGAACGTCGGAGAGCAGGACGAACTCCTGCCGGGTCGCGTCGCACTTCTGGCCGACGGCGGTGAGGAAACCGATCGCGGCCTCCCACTCCTCCATCGTGGGCTCGATGTCCCGTACGAAAGCGTGCAGATGACGGGTGAGGCTCTCCATCACCTCCCGCAGGCGTCCGTCCTTGGTTTCACGGAAGCTCTCCACGACCGCGTCGGTGGCGGTCTCAACGGTGAAGTCCATTGATCGTCCTAGCTGTTCGGGGCGTCCGGGCCGACGAGGTGGTCCATGAACCAGTCTCCGGTGAGCGCATCGCGTTCGGCCGCGTGGTTGTACAGAGTGTGCTCGCCGTCGGGCCAGATGCGGACGGTCGCGACGGCGGGGTCGGCGGCGTGCAGGAAGGGTTCCTGATCCTCGTAACGGGCGAGGGGGTCCTGGCCGCCGTGCAGCAGGAGCAGCGGGCAGCCGATCCGGTGCTTGTCCGGGTCGAAGCGCAGGCTGGCCATGACCTCGGCCACCCGGTTCAGGTCGTCGGTTCCGACCACCGCGGCCATCTGCTCGCGTGCGGTGCGGAATTCGGGGATGGTCGGTACCGCCGGAGCGCCGTTCACCACCACAGCGCCGACGCGCGGGTCGGCGGCGGCCAGGTGGGCGGCGAACAGGCCGCCGAAGCTGATGCCCTGGATTCCGATGGCGGCGCCGAGGCGGGAATCCGCCTCGACCAGGTCGACGAAGCGGGCGAAGCCCTCGGCGACACGCTCATCGACGTACAGCCTGTGGCGCAGCCGCGACTCGCCCTGGCCAGGTCCTTCCGCGAGCAGACATGCCAGGCCGCGCGCGGTGTACGCGGCGGCGACGGGCAGATACGCGGCTCCCCAGCCGCTGAGCCCGCCCCACACGATGACGGTGGCCCGGGCCGTGCCGCCCGGCGGCAGGCACAGCCAGCCGGTGAGGACGCCGTCGCGGTGAGGGATCTCGACGCGTTCCATGAGTGGTGTGAGTGAGTCTGCGAGAGCGGTGGTCGCGGCGGTGTGCCGGGCGTACAGCTCCCGCTTCTGAGGAGTGTCGGACTGGTGCGCCATCTGCGCGAACATCAGGGCGGCGGAGGCGAATCGGTAGGCCTGGCGCGCGGTGGTACGGTGCCCCGCATCCTCCGCGAGACGGGCACGCTCCAACTGGTTCTCCGCGAGTGCCGCGGCGGCGTCCTGCCACGGCGTCCCGTCCGCAGTGTGGGACAGCAGCCGACGGGCGTCGGCGGGGTCCATGCCGCAGTCGGTGAGCCGGGTGAAGGGCATGGCCCGGTGCTGGGCCGCGACCAGCGTCGGCAACGGCGCCGCCGCATCGGGGTTTCCGGTGGTCATACGGCCGCCTTGACCGTTCCGGACAGCGCGGCGTCGAGGTCGTCCACGAGCGCGCCGAGGTCCGTGCTGTCGGGCGCCGCGCCGAACAGGACGAAGTCGGGCCGCGCCAGATACGCGACCGCGCCGAGCTGCTGGAGATACGGGCGGTGCCGCCCGTCGAGGTCGTCGACGCTGTCGAGTGCGACCACGGCGCAGCCCAGGCGCTCCAGCTTGGCGAGCCGCTCCGGGCCGAGGGCTGCGGTGGGGTCCTCGGTGGCGACCAGGGTGAAGCCGTATCCAGTGAGGTCGTCGAAGCGTCCGGTGCGCCCGTCGGCCAGGCGGATCCGGCCCTGCGGGGTGAGGGTGCCGACCGGCGGCGCCGCTCCCGGCCGCAGCACTCCGTCGCGCAGCGGCGGGAATGGGGGCGGTGGGGGCACCTTGCCCGCGAAGAAGGCCGCGTCCCGGGCCGCCGCCGCCTCGGCATCGTGCGTGTTGGCGACCCTGCCGAGGCCGATCGCCGCGTGAGTGATGGCGGTGACGTGCGGGCGACGCTCGGTCTCGTATGTGTCGAGGAGTGCGTCGGAAGCCTGGCCGCCGAGAACGAGGTTCAGTTTCCAGGCGAGGTTGGTGGCGTCGCGTATGCCGCTGCACGCGCCCTGGCCGAGGTACGGGGGCATGGTGTGGGCGGCATCGCCGGTCAGGAAGACCCGGCCGGTCCGCCAGCGAGTGGCGATACGGGCCTCGAAGCCGTAGACGAGCTGGCGGGTGATCCGCACGTCGTCGGGGCCCAGGCCGTGGTAGTGGCGCAGGAGCCGCCAGGCGGTCTCCGGAGCGGTCATCTCCTCGCGGGTCTCGCCCGGCAGCAGGGCGAACTCGAAGCGCTGACGGGTGTGGCCGATGTTGATGGTCATGTGCCCGCGCGCGGGATCGCAGTACTGGGTGCCGTACGCGAACTCCGGGGGCTGGGGGCGCAGCCACTCGGTGTCGATGTTGACCCACTGCTCGTTGAAGCCGAAATCCTGACGCTCCACGCCGAGCAGTTCCCGGACCCCGCTGCGGCTGCCGTCGGCAGCGATCACGTAGCGGGCCCGGACCTGATCGTGCGGGCCGTCGGCGCTGATCGCGTCGGCGTTCCAGCCGCGCAGGCGCAAGGTGACGCCGTCGTCGTCCTGTTCGAGGCCGGTGACCGCCCAGCCCTGGCGGACGTCGACCGTGCCGTAGCCGCGCAACCGCTTGTCGATCGCGCTCTCCACGTCCGGCTGGTACATGGAGATGTGATCCGGATACCCCATCGGGCCGTCGGGTGTCGCCGGGATGCGCACGAGGGTCTCGCCCTTGCCGTTGACCCACACGTACTGGCACAGCGACGAGTCGTGCAGCGCTTCGTCGATGTCGGCGGCCGCCTGGACGGTGCGGGCGGTCTCGTCGTCGATGTGGGTGAGCCGGGGCAGCCCGTACAGGGCGGGCCAGCGTTCGCAGACCACGACCCGGTGGCCGAGCCGGCCCAGCAGGGACGCGGCGGTCAAGCCGGTCGGTCCGTAGCCGACAACGGCGATGTCGTAGAGCGGAGCCATGAAACACCTCCAGGTACAGCCCCGCGCCGTTGCGAGGGGTGAGGTGGGAAGGGTGGGACGCAGTCGCGTCGAGTCGCAGAGCAGGTATGTGAGTTTCAATTCACATTCAATGTGAGCCGAGGTTCACATGCACGCAACGTGGACGTCAAGAGCCCCGTCGATAAAATGCGCAAGTGACAGAGCCCACCGCCCGCCGACCTGCCGCCCTCCAGGAACGCAGCCGCCGTTCGCAGCAGGACATCCTGGAGGCCGGGTACGCGCTGCTCGAAGAGGGCGGGGTGGACGCACTGACGGTGGCCGCCGTCGCCGAGCGGGCCGGCATGGCGGTCGGGTCCATCTATCGCCGGTTCGGCGACAAGGAGGGGCTGCTGCTGGCGATCCAGCACGCCTTCACCGAGAACCTCCTGGCCGAGATCGCCCGGCGCTCATCCGTGGAACGGCTGCGCATCCTGCGCGATCCTGCGGTCGCCATCGCCGAGGCCGTCGGGGCGCTCGCCGACGCGTTCCAGTCGCACGAAGCCCTGTTGCGCGTCTTCCTGCTGCTCGGTACCCGGCACGAAGGGGCGCGGTCGGAGGGCTCACGGGTCAGCATCGAGGGCAACCGCCGCTTCGCCGCGGCCCTGGACCACGTACCCATCGCCCACCCGGACCGCGCGGCCGCGCTGGACTTCGCCTACCGCCTGACCTACGCCACGCTGGCGCACCGGGTCACCCAGGGCGAGTTCCTGGAGTCCGACCGCCCGCTGCCGTGGAACGAACTGCGCAGCCGACTGCAGACGGCGGCCATCTCCTACCTCCTCAGCACACCGGAAGACCGCTGACGGCTCGGCTCGCCGTCGCGAAAGAGTGCGTGCAGAGGACCTGACTCGCCATGTCGCGTCTGCAAGTTCGACCTCACCATAGATGTGAGCACGAACTCACATTCCTGTTGACTATTGTCTTCCTGCTTGTCTTCCTCGCTGTGCAAACACCCTCGTAACACGGCCCAGGCCCCCTCCCCCGCCTCAGGAAATCCCGTCGTGGCACCGATGAGCAGCTCAAAGGAGAACAACGGCGCGGGGCACCCCTCGACCTCGACCAGCTGTTCGTCCACCCCGGACCGGAGACCCGCACGTGGTCCGCGTGGCGCATCGACCCCTACTGCTGGGACACCTGCCGTACCGAGCGAGATCGGACCGCCCTACCGTCGGCGCCAGGGAAGCACCTCCTGGTCGTCCTCAGTGGTGTCCACGTGTAGAAGTGCGGCATTGATAGCCTCGCCGATCTCCGCGAACTGGCGCACCTGTTCAGGGGTCAGCGCGTCGAAGACGGCGCGGCGCACGGCCTCGACGTGACCGGGGGCTGCCTGCTCCAGAAGCTGACGCCCCTGCGCGGTCAGCACGGCGAGCTGGTTGCGCCGGTTCGCCGGATCGTCCCGGCGGTCCACGTAACCGGTCTGCTGGAGGCGGGTCACGGCATGGGTGAGTCGACTGCGGGTGATCTTCAGGCGCTCGGCCAGCTCGGACATGGTCAGGGCCTGGTCCGGGACGGAGGAGAGGTGGGCGAGCAGGGTGTAGTCGGCGTGTGTCATCCCCGCGTCTTTGCGCAGTTGGCGGTTCAGGTGGTCGGACAGCAGGGTGGAGAACTCGACGTAGGCGAGCCAGGCCCGTCTCTCCTCGGTGTCCAGCCAGCGTGGCGTCGTGGGCATGGTCACACCTTAATCCTCGTTGTTTGAATCTTCAAACCTCTTGCCGTAGCGTGCACCGCAACGCGACGTTTGAAATCTCAAACGCACGCTCGTACATGAGAGGCAGCACATCGCCATGAAGCCCACGAAGAAGCTGATCGGCGCGGCCGTCGCCACCCTCCTGGCCATGACCGCCGTCACCACGACCGCCATGGCCAACACCGGCACACACCACCACGCGGCCGTGAGCGAACAGGACCAGCTCCAGGCGCTCTACCGGCAGGCCAAGGCGGAAGGCGGCAACGTTACCGTCTACATGGGCGGCGACGCACCCGGCCAGTGGGACTCGCTGTCCGCCGCGTTCCGGCAGCAGTTCCCGGACGTCCAGCTGCATCTGGTCACCGACCTGAGCAAGTACCACGACGCCCGCATCGACAACCAGCTCGCCACCGGCCACCTCGTCGCCGACGCCGCGATCCTGCAGACAACCCAGGACTTCGACCGCTGGAAGAAGGACAAGGACCTGCTGAAGTACAAGCCGGTCGGCTGGGACAAGGTCTTCGCCAACGCCAAGGACAAGGACGGCTACTACACCAGCGTCTTCTACGGCGCCTTCTCCTACATCGTCAACAGCAAGCAACTCCCCGCCGACCCTGGTGACTTCAAGGGCACCGAGCTGCTGAAGCCCGAGTACAAGAACAAGCTGATCCTGACCTACCCCAACGACGACGACGCCGTGCTGTTCGGCTACAAGCAGATCGTCGACCAGTACGGCTGGAACTACCTGGCCCGACTGGTCAAGCAGAACCCGAAGCTGATCCGCGGTGTCCCGGGCTCGGCCGCCGGAGTGGCGAGCGGCGACTACCTCGCCTCCATCGCCGTAGGCGGCGACGCCCGCCCCAACGGCGCCACGGCCCTCTCCGACACCGAGCGCTTCAACTCATGGGCGCAGCGGGGCGCCATCTTCAAGCAGGCCCCGCACAAGGCCGGCGCCAAGCTCTTCCTGAGCTGGCTCACCTCCCAGGCCACCCAGAAGAACGCCATCGCCACCTGGACCTGGTCCGTCCGCAAGGACGTCGCCCCGCCGGCCGGACTCAAGCCCCTGTCCTCGTACAAGAACACGGACCCGGACGCGTTCGCGCGATTCATGGCGAACCGCGGCGCCGTCGAGCGCTTCCGCTCCCAGGTCGAGCTCTACTTCGGCCAGGTCAAGGGCGCCGACCCCGCCGACCCCCAGGGCACCCTCGGCCGCACTCCCGGATCCTTCTGAGCCACCCGACCGACTCCCGGGAGCGGGTCCGCCGGCACAGCGACGGCGGACCCGCTCCGGCATGCCCGTGAACCACGACTCGGACCACGGGCTCCGCTCGGCCATCCCCCGCCCATCCATGGGGTGGATGACCCGGATACGGGATTCGGATCGTGTGGAGGATGGCGGCGGCCCCCGGGACGGCCCATAGTCGTCCCTACCCGCACGCCGCCGTCCGGACCAGCCGCCGGTGTGCGGACTTCCCGGGCATGCCCTGCGCCGCCGACGGCGCCCCTGATGGCATGCCCGCTCCCGTACACCGTCCCCTGGAGTCGCCATGCCTGGTTCCGTGCCCCCGTCCCCCGCCGCGGTGGACGACGTCGCTCCGTCGCCCGTCCCCGTCTCGGGCCCGGCCCATCTGCTGCGCGTGACCCTGCTGATGGCGGGCAGCTGTCTGCCGATCCTGGGCGCGGTGCTGATCGCCCCGGTGCTGCCGAAGATGCAGGACTCCTTCGCCTCGACTCCGGGGGCCAAGGCGCTGGTTCCCCTCGCGCTGACCATTCCGGCGCTGTCGCTGGCGCTGCTGGCCCCGTTCGCCGGGGTGATCGTGGACCGGCTGGGCCGCAAGCGCCTGCTGATCGTGGCGACCCTCCTGTACGCCGTGTTCGGCACGGCTCCGCTCTGGCTGGACTCGCTGGGCGCCATCATCGCCAGCCGCGCCTTGGTCGGTGTCACCGAGGCCGCCATCATGACCTGCTGCACCACCCTGATAGGCGACTACTACTCCGGTCACCAGCGGGTGAAGTACCTCGCCCTGCAGACCATGTGCGCCTCCGCGTCGGCCACCGCCTTCTTCGTGCTCGGCGGCGCCGTCGGCGCGACCGGCTGGCGCATGCCCTTCTGGGTCTACGCCGTGAGCCTGGTGCTCGCCCCGCTGATGGCCACCGCTCTGCCCACCCCGGCGGCCCGCGCGGCCACCGACGAGGCCCCGGCCGAGACCACGACCCGCCGTCCGTTCCCCTGGCGGCAGATGGCAGGCATCTGCGCCCTCACCTTCTTCGGGGCGATGGTCTTCTACACCGTCCCGGTGGAGATGTCGTACCTGCTCGACGACCTCGGCGTGGAGGACACCGGTGTGATCGGCCTGGCCACCGCGATCGCGAGTGCCGCCACCGTGGCCGGAGCGGTCACCTTCGCCCGGCTGAAGCGCTCCCCCGACCCGATGCTGCCCGCCGTGCTCGCGCTCTGCGCGGCCGGTTTCGGAGTGATGTTCTTCGCCGGCAACGCCCCGCTGCTGGTCGTCGGAGCGGTGGTCAACTGCCTGGGCACGGGCATGCTGCTGCCCGCCCTCCTCACCAGTGCCATGTCCCGTCTGGCGTTCGAGGACCGCGGCCGCGGCACGGGGCTGTGGATGGCGGCCTTCTTCGGCGGCGAGTTCGTCTGCCCGTTGGTGCTGCTCGCCGTGGAGTCGGCGATCGGCAGTCTCGCCGGTGCGGTGGGCGTGCTCGGGCTGGCCGCCGCCCTCGTCGCGGCGGGACTGCTGGCGGCCCGCCGTCGCGCGGGCGCAGCGGATCCCCGGCCGTTGCCGGAGCAGTTGGCCTGAGGGCGCGGTAGCGGACGGGCCGGGGGTGCCGGAAACGGTGCCCCCCGGCCCGCGTCACGCGTGCCAGGGACACCGTCGTACCGGACGACGGTGAGGCCGGCGCGCACCGATCACACGCTGCCGTGAGGGCAGGGTTCCGCTGGTCGCCGGCTGCCGCCGGGCCGGGATCAGAGCTGCTCCGGTGCCGGCCCCCCGCCCTGTACGGCGGAGACGGCCTCTTCCGGGCCGCGGCCCGTCAGCGTCGCGCCCACCTCCGCGGCCTTCTGCCGCAGCCAGATATGGGCCGCGTCCTGGGTGTGCACCGGGTGCCACCACATCGCCTCCTGCACCGGTACCGCCTCGAAGGGGCAGGGCAGGACGCGCACCGCGGCGGAGCGGACCACTCTGCGGGCCAGGCGCTCCTGGATCATCGCGACCCGGCGGGTGCCCTCGACCATGTGGGGCAGCAACTGGAAGGTCTGCACGGAGACCTCCACGCGGGGGCTGATGCCGAGCATGCTGAGCTGACGGGCGGCCGGGGCGTCGTAGGGCCTCTGGTAGACGGCCCAGGGCAGGCGGGCCAGCTGGTCGAGGGTGAGTTCGTCGCCGATCTCGGGGTGGTCGTCCGCGACCAGGCACAGCCATCGGTCCTGGTGGAGGTCGACGACGGGGAAGCCGTCGATGACGCCGTGCGGCATCAGCAGTCCGTCGACGGTGCTCAGCACGGCGGCGGTGTGCTCCACGACGGAGGGTGCCGGGTGCTGGAAGGTGAGCCGGATGCCGGGCGCCTCCTGGTGCAGGGCGCGGGCGAGTGCGGCGCCGAAGACGGCCGCGCCGTAGTCGGATGCGAGCAGGGTGAACTCACGTGTCTCGGCGGCCGGGTCGAAGTCCGCCTGGCTGGAGAAGACCCGTTCCAGCAGGTCGCACGCGGTGGCACTACGGTCGCGCAGGGCGACGCCGAGCGGGGTCAGCTCGTAGGAGTTGCCGGTCCGGGCGAGCAACTCGTCGTCGAAATGGCGGCGCAGCCGGGACAGCGCCGCACTCATCGCGGGCTGGCTCAGCCCGACGCGCTCGCCGGCCCTGGTCACGTTGCGCTCCTCCAGCAGAGCACGCAGGGCGACGACCAGATTGAGGTCGAGTCGGGACAGGTTCACCGGGCACCACCTAGTAAGCAAGAGCCATCCATGTCATGGATTCGGCGCATCCACAAGATTGATTTCCGTGATTCGCCGATTCGGGGCCAGAGTAGTCCGCAACCCAGCAGGAGGAAATCTGATGGCAACGCTCGCGCAACCTGCCGGCCCGTTCGCGCTCGGCACGTTCTCCGCTCCGGACGGGGAGCCGTTCCCCGGTCTCTTGTCCAAGGACCGGGTGCTCGACCTTCGTGCGGCTCTCGGCGAACCCGCCCTGACGACCCGTGGGATCTTCGAACGCTGGGCGGAGCTGCTGCCGCTCCTGCACGCCCTCGCCACGGACGCGACCGGCGGCTGGCAGGCACTGGACGGCCTGCGGGTCCATGCCCCCGTCGAGCCCCGCCAGATCTTCCAGTCGGGCGCCAACTACCGGCAGCACGTGATCGACCTTGAGGTCGCCCACCGCTCCCCCGACGACCCGCGCACCGTCGAGGAGGCGCGCGCGGAGATCGCCGCGATCATGGACCGGCGGGCCGCCGAGGACCTGCCGTACGTGTTCATCGGCCTGCCCAGCACCATCGCCGGCCCGTACGACGACGTCGTACTCCCTTCCTGGGCGAAGAAGCCGGACTGGGAGCTGGAATTGGCGGCCGTCATCGCCAAGCCCGCATACCGGATATCCGTCGAGGAGGCCCTGGAGTACGTCGCCGGCTACACGATCGCCAACGACCTCACCGACCGCGCCACCGTCTTCCGGCGGGACATGCCCGCCATCGGCACCGACTGGCTGCGCTGCAAGAACGCTCCCGGCTTCACCCCGCTCGGGCCCTGGATCGTCCCCGCCGAGTCCATCGCCGACCCGGGTGACCTGCGGGTCACCCTGAAGCTGAACGGCGAGACCATGCAGGACGAGTCCACCAAGGACATGCTCTTCGGCATCACGCGGCTGGTGTCGTACATCTCCCAGACCTCCCGGCTCCTACCCGGCGACCTGGTGCTGACCGGCAGCCCGGCCGGCAACGGCATCCACTGGGGGCGGCTGCTGCGCGACGGCGACGTCATGGAGGGTTCGATCACCGGTCTGGGTGTGCAGCGCACCCGCTGTGTGGAGGAGAAGTCATGAGCCTGGACCGCCACGACCCCGAGGGCGCGATCGCCCAGGCCGCCAAGGCGTACTCCAACTGGGGTCGCTGGGGCGAGGACGACGTGCTCGGCACCCTGAACTTCCTCGACGAGGCCAAGCGGCGCGAAGGCGCGGCGCTCGTGCGCCGGGGCGTCAGTTTCTCGCTCTCGCAGTCCTTCGACATGAACGGCCCGCAGAAGGGCTGGCGCCGGCGGACCAACCCCGTGCACACCATGCTCGACACCGGCACCGACGCGGCCCTCGGCAACCAGGGCTTCCCGCACGGCATCGGCGGCGCCGACGACGTGATCGCGATGCCGTTGCAGTGTTCCACGCAGTGGGACGGGCTCGGGCACATCTTCGACCACGGTTTCGCCTGGAACGGCCGCCGGGCTGACCGGGTGGTCACCTCCGACGGCGACCTGGTCACCGGCATCGAGCACATGGCTCCGTACGTGGCCGGTCGCGGCGTACTGCTGGACGTGGCCCGGGTCATCGGTGACGACGACGGTGAACCGGAGCTGCCGGACGGTTTCGCGATCACCGCGGAGCACCTGACCGCGACCGCGGAGGCCCACGGCGTGAGCGTCGGCCGCGGCGACATCATCCTCGTCCGCACCGGACACCTCGCCCGCGCCCGGCGCGACGGCTGGGGCGACTACGCGGGCGGCCCCGCGCCGGGTCTGTCGTTCACCACTGCTGGCTGGCTGCACGGCAGCGAGATCGCCGCGATCGCCACCGACACCTGGGGTTTCGAGGTGCGGCCGAACGAGTTCGAGAACGCCTTCCAGCCCCTGCACCAGGTCGTCATCCCCAACATGGGCCTGCTGATCGGCGAGATGTGGGACCTCGACGCCCTCGCCGCGGACTGCGCCGACGACGGCGTGTACGAGTTCTGGCTCACCGCCGCGCCCCTGCCCATCACCGGCGCCGTCGGCTCCCCCGTGAACCCCATCGCCGTCAAGTAGCCCGCTCAGCCGCCGGATGCGCCCCTCCCCGGACAGCAACGGCGCATCCGACCCTTGCCTCGCACCATCCCTGGCCCGCGCTCCCAGCGGGCGAGAGCCGCACCCCCGCCGCCCGAAGCCGCGCGGCCCAACCCGGGGGTAACCCCGACATGGCTGACAGCGTCTCTGGAAATTAAGGATCCTGGGTTATCGCGTGGCCCCGAGGGGTGGAAGCGGTAACGAGCGCGGACGAGTCCGGGCCGATCCTTGGGCAGAGCCCGCGCGCGGCGTCACTGGCGGTGACGCGATGCCGACGTCTGGACTGTGCCCGGCTCTTTCGAGTTGGGCACACCCTGGGATCGCCGCCCCGCCGGACGCTGAACCGATCACCACAGATGGACCGCGATGTCGGTGGCGGGGACCGCGCGCATTTCAAGCACGCGGCAGGTATCAGGTAAAACGACAGGAGCTCCATATGGTTACGCCCGAACTGGATCCAGCTTCCAGCAGCTTCCCGAAGTCAATCACCGCACTGTCAGAGACCCTCACTCTCCCCCAGCCTCCGGCCGGGGGGACACCCACCGTCTTGGTCATCGGCGGGGGCGCCTCAGGCAACGCCGTCACCATCCTGCTGCGCCGCGCCGGCATCGCCGTCGACCTGATCGAGGCGAAGCCCGACTGGAACGCCACCACCGGCTCCGGCATCACCCTCCAGGGCAACGCCCTGCGGGTCCTGCGCGAACTGGGTGTGTGGGAACAGGTGGAAGCCTCCGGATACCCCTTCGGCTCGCTGGGCGTAACCGCCCCGGACGGTACCGTTCTGTTCGTCGCCGAGGACATCCAGACCGGCGGGGAGGACCTGCCCGCCACCCTCGGCATGCAGCGCCCCCAGCTGCAGCAGATCCTCATCGACGCGGTCCGCGCCTCCGGCGCCGGCGTTCGCCTCGGCACCACCGCCGAGGCGCTGGAACAGCACGCCGACGGCGTCTCGGTGCGCTTCAGCGACGGCAGCGAGGGCCGATACGACCTGGTGATCGCCGCCGACGGTCTCAACTCCGCCACCCGCGCCGCGATCGGCATCACCGACAAGCCCGAGCCCACCGGCATGGCCATCTGGCGCATCGCCGCCCCACGGCCCGAGAGCGTGACGCGCACCGACCTCGCCTACGGCGGCCCCGCCTACATCGCGGGCTATTGCCCCACCAGCGAGAACACCATCTACGCGTACGTCGTCGAGGGCTGCCGCGACCGCGCCTCCATCGACCCGGCCACCTACGCCGACGAGATGCGCCGCCTGGCGCAGGGCTACGGCGGGGTCTGGCCGGAGATCACCGAGCACATCACCGACCCGAAGAAGGTCAACTACACCTGGTTCGACCGCCTGCTGGTCGAGGGCTCCTGGCACCGGGGCCGGGTCGTGCTCATCGGCGACGCCGCCCACTGCTGCCCGCCCACCATGGCCCAGGGCGCGGCGATGTCCCTGGAGGACGCCCTCGTCCTCGCCGAGCTGCTCACCAGCGGCCGTGACTGGGACGACGAGCTGTTCCAGGCCTACCACGAGCGCCGCATCTCCCGGGTGCGCACCGTCGTCGAGGCGTCCGTGCAGATCGGCCAGTGGCAGCTGGACGGCGTGCGCGACGCCGACATGGCCGGGCTGGTCGGCCGCACCATGAACCTGCTCAAGGAGCGCCCGTGACCGCCACCGCATCCTCCGCGCCGACCATCGACGTCCACGCCCACCTCCTGCTGCCGGAGGTCGAGGAGGCCGTCGCCGGGCAGGCCGGCCTCGCCGAGGCCCGCACCCTCGACGCCCGCCGCAACGGCCCGGCGGCCCTCGCCGTGAACGGTCCCATGGTCGGTGAGCGGGTGCCGCGGCTGACGGACGTCGCCGTGCGTCTGGCGGCCATGGAGGCGGCCGGCGTGGACGTGCAGCTGGTGAGCCCCTCGCCGGGCCACTACCACTACTGGGCCGAGCCCCAACTGGCCGAGCGGGTGTGCCGGTTGGCCAACGAGGGCACCGCGGCGCACTGCGCGAAGGCCCCCGACCGGCTGCACGGCCTCGGTCTGATCCCGCTCCAGCACCCCGACCTCGCGGTGGATGTGCTCGACCACGCACTGGACCAGGGGCTGAAGGGCGTGGAGATCTCCTCGCACGCGCCGGGGCCGGGCGGGACACGGGAGGTGGAGCTCTCCGACCCGCGGCTCGCGCCCTTCTGGGCGCGCGCGGAGGAGGCCGGCGCCCTGGTCTTCCTGCACCCGTTCGGCTGCACGCTCGACGAGCGCCTGGACCAGTGGTACCTGTCCAACACGGTCGGCCAGCCCACCGAGAACGCCGTCGCTCTCTCCCACCTGATCTTCTCCGGCGTCCTGGACCGCCATCCGGGCCTGAAGCTGATCGCGGCGCACGGCGGCGGCTATCTCCCCACTCACATCGGCCGTTCCGACCACGCCTGGCGGGCCCGCCCCGACGCCCGGGACTGCGCCCGTGAGCCGAGCAGCTACCTGAAGCAGTTGTACTTCGACTCCCTCGTCCACGCCCCCCACGTACTGCGGGAGCTGGTCAGGGCCGCTGGTCCGGAACGGGTCCTGCTCGGCTCCGACTTCCCCTTCGACATGGGCACCGACGACCCGCTGGGTGCGCTGCGCGCCGCGGACCTGCCCGACGCCGACTTCCACGCCGTGCGCGGCGGCAACGCCGCCGCCCTGCTCAACCTCGTCTGAGGAGGAACCCCCATGAGCAACCGCCTGCTCACCCATCTGCGGCACGTCGACCTCGCCGTGCCCGACTACGACAAGCAGCTCGACTTCTACGCCGGCGTCTGGGGCCTGACCAAGGTCGCCGAGGACTCCGGCATCTCCTTCCTCGCCGCCGAGGGCAGCCCAGAACAGTACGTCGTACGACTGCGCAAGGCCGGCGAGAAGCGCCTCGACCTGGTCTCCTATGGGGCGGGTAGCCCGGCCGACGTCGACACACTGGCCGAGCAGCTTCTCTCCCAGGGCGTGCAGTTGATCTCCCAGCCGGGGAAGCTCGACACCCCGGGCGGCGGGTACGGCTTCCGCTTCTTCGATGTCGACGGCCGCACCATCGAGGTCTCCGCCGACGTCGAGGCCCGCCGGCACCGCAGGATCGAGGAGAAGGAGTCGATCCCGGTCCGCCTGTCGCACGTGGTGCTCAACTCCCCGGACCTGAACAAGACCCGGGAGTGGTACGAGCGCCACCTCGGCTTCCGCCTCTCCGACACCCTCAGCTCGCCGCACATGGGCGAGGTCATGCACTTCATGCGCATCAGCAACCAGCACCACTCGATGGCCATCGCCCAGTGCCCGCACACCTCCCTGCACCACATCTCCTTCGAGATGCGCGGCCTGGACGAGTACATGCGCGGCTCCGGCCGCGTGATGCGGGCCGGGGCCCGCAAGATCTGGGGCCCGGGCCGGCACATGGCGGGCGACAACACCTTCACGTACTTCCTGGACCCGCACGGCAACACGGTCGAGTACACCACCGAGCTGGAGGAGCTGGACGAGGACACCTGGCATCCCCACGTCTACGACTTCTCGAAGCCCGAGGTCACCGACCAGTGGGGCACCGCGAACCCGATGAACGAGCTGGTCGCCAAGGAGTCGTTCAACGACGTCGACCGCGGCGTGTTCGTCGCCCCGCCGGTCTGACCGTCTGACGTCTGCCCGTCCGACCGGCAGGGCCCCAAGTCACCGGGGGCGCGGCGATCCCCTGTCCTGCCCTGACTGCCCGCCGCGTCCCCGGGGCTTCCGTGCCCGCCCTCACGCCGACAGGACTTCTCCCATGCGTTTCGCCACCTACGAACACCGCAGCCGACACCATGTGGCCGTCGTCGAAGAGGACGGCACGCTCCGTCCCCTGCCCGGTGTCAGCTCCCTGACCGGACTGCTCGCCGAGGGAGGCGGCCTGCCCGAACTGCTCGGCGCGGGGGCCGCGATGCTCGACGTCCCGGCCGGTCCCCACGTCTCCGAGGTGCGGCTGCTGCCGCCGCTCCAGCCGCCCACCGTGCGGGACTTCGTCACCTTCGAGGAACACGTGGAGGGCGTACGGCGGTCCGTGGACGGGGCCGCCGGTGTGCCGGAGCGGTGGTACGCGGCCCCGACGTTCTACTTCACCAACCCCTACGCCGTGTACGGCCCGCACGACGACATCCCCATGCCCCCGGGGTCGAGCGTGCTCGACTTCGAGCTCGAAGTCGCCGCCGTGATCGGCAAGGAGGGCCGCGACCTCACTCCCGAGCAGGCCCGCGACCACATCGTCGGCTACACCGTCTTCAACGACTGGTCCGCCCGCGACCTGCAGTCGGCTGAGATGAAGGTCGGCCTGGGCCCCTGCAAGGGCAAGGACACGGCCACCACGCTGGGCCCGTACTTGGTCACCGCCGACGAGCTGGAGAAGTACCGCGACGCGGACGGCTTCCTGCGCCTGGCGCTGACGGCGGAGATCAACGGTGAGGTGGTCGGCAAGGACCTGCTGTCCAATATGAGCTGGACCTTCGAGGAGATGGTCGCCTACGCCTCGCGCGGAACGTGGGTGCGTCCCGGCGACGTCCTCGGTTCCGGCACGTGCGGCAACGGCGGATGCCTCGCCGAGCTGTGGGGCGTACGAGGCGGGCAGGACCCGGCGCCGCTGAAGCCCGGCGACACGGTCACGCTCACCGTCTCGGGCATCGGCAGCGTCTCCAACACCGTGGTCCCCGGCCCTGACCCCCTGCCGGTTCCCGTCGCCCGGCGCCGCCCCCGGGAGCGGCCGTGACCGACCTGCATCCCAAGCGGCTCCTCGGAAAGGTCGTCGTGGTCACGGGTGCGGCCAGCGGCCAGGGCGCCGCGGAGGCCGAGGCACTGACCCGCGAGGGCGCCCGGGTGATCGCCACTGATGTGGCGGAGGTACCCGGCTGCCGCCGCCTCGACGTCACCAGCGAGAAGGACTGGGCGGAACTCGCCGCCGAACTGCGCGAGGCGTACGGGCAGGTGCACGGCCTGGTCAACAACGCGGGCATCACCTGGCGGGCTCGGATCGACGACGTACGCGCCGAGGACATGGCCCGGGTCCACGCGGTCAACGTCACCGGGCCTCTCCTGGGCATCCAGCACCTGGTGCCGCTGATGCGCCCGGGGGCGTCGATCGTGAACGTCGGTTCGTCAGCGGCGCTGACCGCCCACTACCCCGTGGCGTACACGGCGAGCAAGTGGGCGCTGCGCGGCCTGTCGAAAACCGCCGCCATGGAACTGGGGCCCCGCGGCATCCGCGTGAACATGATCCATCCCGGTTTCATCGAGACCGCGATGACCGCGTCCGCCGCTCCCGCGTTCCGCGAGGCGAACGTCCGCGAGACACCGCTCGGCCGCACCGGGACCGTCGACGAGATCACCCCGCTCGTCACCTTCCTCCTCTCAGACGACGCGTCCTTCATCACCGGAGCCGAGATCCCGGTCGATGGCGGCCTCACCGCGCACGGCGGCGCCAAGCCGATCTCGGAGGCCCTGCGCCCGGACGCCTGAACCAGCAATAACGCACGACAGAAAGGCCCTCTCTCCATGGACAAGGTCTGCGCGAGCGCCGCGGAGGCGGTCGCCGACATCCCCGACGGCGCGTCGCTGGCCGTCGGCGGCTTCGGCCTCAGCGGCATCCCCGACGTGCTCATCCAGGCCCTCCACGCCCAGGGCGCCACCGGCCTGGAGGTCGTGTCGAACAACTGCGGTGTGGACGGGCGCGGACTCGGGGTCCTGCTGGCCGACGGCCGGATCGCCCGCGTCACGGGCAGTTACGTGGGCGAGAACAAGGAGTTCGCCCGCCAGTACCTCTCGGGCGAGCTGGAGGTGGAGCTGGTGCCGCAGGGCACGCTGGCCGAGCGGCTGCGCGCCGGCGGAGCGGGCATCCCCGCCTTCTACACCCCAGCCGGGGTGGGCACCCAGGTCGCCCGCGGCGGACTGCCGTGGCGGTACGCGGCCGACGGCACGGTCGCCGTGGCTTCCCCGCCCAAGGAAACGCGCGACTTTGCCGGCCGTCCGTACGTCCTGGAGCACGGCATCACCACCGACTTCGCACTCGTACGGGCCTGGCGGGGCGACCGCCACGGAAACCTGGTCTTCCGCAAGTCCGCCGCCAACTTCAACCCGCTGGCCGCGATGGCCGGCCGGATCACCGTCGCCGAGGTGGAGGAACTCGTCGAGCCGGGCGCGTTGAGCCCGGACGAGATCCACCTGCCGGGCATCTTCGTCCAGCGGATCGTGGCCCTCACGCCGGCCCAGGCCGCCGACAAGCAGATCGAACGCCTTTCAATTTCCGCGTCTTCGACACGAGGGACCGTACGCGCATGAGCACCACCATCGGTACGCAACTGGGCTGGACCCGAGACCAGATGGCCGCCCGGGCAGCCGCCGAACTCACCGACGGCTCCTACGTCAACCTCGGCATCGGCCTGCCCACCCTCATCCCCGGCCACCTCCCACCAGACGTCCATGTCGTCCTCCACTCCGAGAACGGCATCCTGGGCACCGGCCCTTACCCGACCGAGGAGGAGGTCGACCCCGACCTGATCAACGCGGGCAAGGAGACCGTCACCGTGCTGCCGGGGGCCTCGTTCTTCGACTCGGCCCTGTCCTTCGGCATGATCCGGGGCGGCCACATCGACACCGCCGTGCTCGGGGCCATGCAGGTCTCCGCCGCCGGCGACCTGGCCAACTGGATGATCCCCGGCAAGATGGTCAAGGGCATGGGCGGCGCGATGGACCTGGTCCACGGTGCCCGCCGGGTCATCGTCCTGATGGAACACACCGCGAAGGACGGCAGCCCGAAGATCGTCAAGGAATGCGCCCTCCCGCTCACCGGCGAACGGTGCGTCCACCGCATCATCACCGACCTCGGCGTCCTCGACGTCACGCCCGAGGGCCTCGCGCTCGTGGAATGCGGGCCGGGTGTGACCGCCGAGGACATCGCCGACCGCACCGACGCGCCTCTGATCCAGTAGGCACAGGCCACGCACAAGCCGGGCGGGCAGGGACCGTGCGCAGACGGCCGCGGCCTCGAAGAAGCCCGATCTGAAGGTGAGCGGTGCGTATATGCCGGTGCCGCCGACGGCCGA
>NZ_JBEOVA010000050.1:0-41983 GCF_040295225.1 Streptomyces sp. NPDC002896
TGCAGTGGAGTTGGGAACAGATCTCCTTCGGAACGGCCATACCCTGACAACGAGCCCGCACCTGTAAAGCAGCACCTTGATTCTTTACGGCTTCAGTGGGCCGTCTACGTCCACATCCAGCTGACGTGGCAGCAGACCTCCGCCGCTGGGAAGACATGGCGGAGTTGGGCGATGCCGCCCAGGCACGGCAGGCCGCCTCTGAGATCGGACGGCTCCTGGACGAAGCCCACCCGGCCATCGGCCTCCCGGTCCGGTGAGCACGGACTGGCGCTGGGAGTACGATCCCGACCACGACCACATGGCGGGCGGCATCCCCGTTCACGTGGTGGCGGAAGTGGAACGTTTGACCGGCCAGCTCGTCGACCTCGCCGGGGGTTACTTCCGCAGAAGACCCTCGCAGGGACGGGGAAAGCCAAGCGAATCGTTCGAGACGACCCGGGGAGCGTCGTGTCCGACCGGCGTCGCCCTGGCGTCCGAGTCGTCGGAGAAGTAGCCGAACCAGCCTGAGGTCGGCCCACCCGCTGTGGTGCTGCTCGTCGTTCACGCGGCGCCACGGCCAACTCGTGGCAAATCTCGTTATCAGGCGCTGTTGCCGTCGGGCCCGCTCGACGCGCGGTCTTCGACCAGAGAGGTGAGGGCGTGCAGTCCTCCGACCACCTCGGCCGCGGTGGGGGCCTGGTCGGGATCGGTGAGCCATTGCGTCATCACGCCCGTGAACAACGCCATTTGCGCCGCTCCGAGAGTACGGGCGATCGCCTCGTCGACCTCGTCCTCCGACGTGCCGCACAGGACGGCCGCCAGCCCCCGTCGCCCCTGCGCCTGTCCGCCGGCGAGGTAGTGCCGTAGCTCCTGGGAGTGTTCGGCCTGGAGCAGCGCCTCGAGCGTGGCCAGCCACAGCATGCGCTCGGAGGAGAAGGACCCGATGATGGCGGCCCACATGGCCTCGTACCGCTCGCGCGGGCTGTTCCCGGCCTCGCCGAAGGCCCCGAGCGTACGGCCGAGCCGGTTTCCCCACTCGTCGATCGCCTCGATGAGCGCGGCGGTCAGCAGCGCCTCCCGGGAACCGAAGTGGTAGCCGATGGCCGCCATGCTCACGCCTCCCGAGGCCGCTGAGATGTCGCGTACCGAGGTACGAGCCCATCCCTTCTCCTCCAGACAGCGTCTGGCTCCGGCCAGCAGGTCCTCACGGTTTCCCACGTCGGAGACGGTACCCGTCGGCTGGAGCAGACACCTGGGCGCATCCTATACAGCCGTCTTATACAAACGTCTTGCGCGATTGCCCAAGTCGTGAGTACGGTTTTCTCGTCGCAACCGGGCGACATGAGAATGGGGGACCTCGATGACCGACACCGCCACCCGTGCCACCCTGCTCCTCGACGAACGCCGGCTGTCCTACCTGGACTTCGGCGGCACGGGCCGTCCCTTGGTCGCACTCCACGGCCATCTGTCCGAAGGGGCCACCTTCGCCCCTCTCGCGCAGGCACTCGGCCCCGCGTGGCGCCTGATCGCACCGGACCAGCGCGGCCAGGGCGAGTCGGACCGCGCCGCCGACTACTCGCGCGAGGGGTACCTCGCCGATGTGCTGGCCCTGCTCGACCACCTGGGGCTGGACCAGGTCGTCCTCCTCGGCCACTCCCTCGGAGCCATCAACGCCTACCAGTTCGCCGCCCGGCACCCCGAGCGCGTCAGCGCGCTGATCAACGTCGAGGGAGCCGCCGCGCTCGGCCTCGACGGCTCGAACCCCTTCGGCTTCCTGCTGAACCTGCCGTACGAGGCCCCCACTCGTGAGGCACTCCTCGCGGGCATGGGCCCTGCCGCGCCGTACTTCTCCGACCGCCTGCGTGAAAACCGGGACGGCGGTTGGCGGTTGCCGTTCCACCCCCAGGACATGTACCAGTCGGAGGACCAGGTGCATGGAGACCACTGGGACGACTGGACCGCCACCACCTGCCCCGCTCTGCTGATCCGTGGCACAAAGGGTGTCATCCCGTCCGAGCAGGCCGTCGCCATGGCGGAACGCCGCCCTGGCACCAGGACGGCGGAACTGGACGCCGACCACCTGATCCCGACCAGCGCCCCGGACGAGTTCGCCGCCGAGGTCCGCACGTTCCTCGCCGCGCTGTAGCGGGCTCCGCACATCAGAGTGGGTCCTGCTGCCAGCTCCTTTTGGACGCGCGGAGTCCTGAGTGGCTTTCAGTGGCCCTGGATTGCGAGGGCTCCGACCGAGATCTGGTCGGAGCCCTCGTCTGAGTTCGCGGCTGGGCCACGGCGCGGGCATCCTCCCCGGACCCAGACCGCATACCCCAGACCGCATACCCCGGTTCGAGACGAATGGCTGTCGCTCAGTCGTCGAGAACGGCGAGTTCGATCCGGTCCAGCCGGCCCCGGTCCGCGATGACGTCGATCCCCGTGATGCCGTCCTCGGCGATCGTGAAGGTGAGGATCAGGGACAGTCTGCCGTACGGCGCCATCGCGAGGCCGACCCTTCCGTCCGGAGCGCCAGGCCGGTGAAGCGGGCCCGGCACGTGGCGGCCATCGCGCCCTTGGCGACCGTGTGAGCGCCGCTGACCACGACGGGTTCGGGCGTGGGGATGACCCACTTTTCGGCGGTGAGGACGACGTCCGGGTGCAGCAGCGCGACCAGCGCGTCGAAGTCCTTGCCGCGGGTGGCGGCCAGGAACGCGTCGACGATCTCGCGGGTCTGATCGGCGGCGGGCGCCGAGGCGTCGCCCTTGACGCGTCGGCGGGCGCGGCTTGCAAGTTGTCTCGCCGCGGCCAGCGAGCGCTCGATGGGCACGCCCGGGCCACCACCGTGGTCAGCCACCCGGTGAGGTTCTCCACGCCGTCGATGTCGGCGCGGCCGGCGCGCAGCCAGGCCTCCTACACCGCGTCCTCGGCCTCGCTGAGCGAGCCGAGCATCTGGACAGTCGCCGGTCGGATCAGCCTCCGAGAATGCCGCCGAACTGCGGATAACCCGCTGTCGAGACGCCCACGGCGGACGGGGAGAGCGACACCGCGCCCGTAGTGGTGATCTTGGTGCCGTTGGACTTCAGGACCGTGACCGCTCCGTTGCCCGTGTTCTCGCCCATCACGCCGATGGTGAGGTCGGACTTGCCGTCCGCGTTGAGGTCCGAGAGCAGGACGTCTCCGCCGAACATGTCCCTGAGCTCGCTGCTGCCGGGGACGCCAGCCGTGTCCTGGGTGAACTGCTGGGCTCCGGAGGCCGTATTCAGGCCGGAGCCGGAGCCGTACAGGACCGTCACCGCGCCGCTGTCGCCCGTGCCCGAGGCCGTCCCGTCCTCGAAGGGCGTGCCGATGGCGACATCCGCGTGACCGTCGCCGTTGATGTCGCCGACGGTGACCTCCCAGCCGAAGCCGTCCGCCCCCTCGGCGGTGCCGGGTACGCCTTCGGTGTCCTGGAAGACCGTGGTGGTACCGCCGTCCGGCCCGGTGGCCGTGCCGTAGGTGATGTGGATGTTGCCGCCGATGGAAGTGCCGGGCTGCTCCTCGGAGTTCGAGGCGTCGAAGGTCATGCCGGTCACCACGTCGCCGAAGCCGTCACCGTTGATGTCGCCGATGTCGCTGACGATGCCGCCGCTGAGTTCGGCGGTGCTGGAGCCGGGGCCCGCGGGGGTGCCGGGCAGGAAGTAGTTGGTGCTGTAGGCCGTGCCGGTGGCGGACCAGCCGCTGACCACGACATCGTCCTTGCCGTCGGCGTTCACGTCGCCCGCGGTGAGCTTCTCCACGCCGTACAGGTTGCCGCCGCGTACCGGGGTGGTGACGGAGGAGCGGGAGCCCACCGTGCCCGACTTGGCGATGCCGCCCTTGAAGACACGGACCACATTAGAGGTGTCGCCGGTCACGAGGTCGGTCTTGCCGTCCCCGTCGAAGTCGCCCGCGGCCACGTCGTGGCCGAAATGGTCGTGGCTGCTCGCGGCCGGGTCGGCGACGGTGGTGCCGCCGCGCAGGCCGGAGGAGGAGCCCCAGATCACGGCGACGGTTCCGGCGCCGGCGTCACCGGACACGTCTTCCTCCGGGGCGCCGACGGCGAGGTCGGTGTACCCGTCCCCGTTGAAGTCCCCGGGTGAGGTGGACATGCCGAACATGTCGCCCGCCTCGGCTGTGCCGGGCACGCCCGTGGAGTTCTGTGTGATGGTGGTGCGCTTGCTCGCGCTGATGCCGCTTGCCGAGCCGTAGAACACGGTGATCTGCCCGGCGCCCTCGTGACCGCCGACGGATGCCTCGGGCGCGGAGACGGCGATGTCCGGGTAGCCGTCGAGGTTGAAGTCGGCCTCGTGCGGCTGGGTCGCGGAAGCACCCGCGGCGGCCGTGGCCGTACCCGCGGACAGCGAGACGAGTCCGCCGGTGAGCGCGGCGGCGGCCGCCGTCGCGGCGGCAAGCCGCATGCGGCTCGGGCTCGGCTCCGGGATGCGCTTGTGCTTGGCCATACGGCTCTCCTGGCTGCAGGCGGCGATGCCCGGCGGGGCATCCGCGGTCGACAGTGCGCGGACCGCCTGTGTTTGCCAGAAGTTGTCCTGGACGTCGCGTGGCGGTTGGCGAAACAGGAGACATGTACGGGGGCTCGAGGGTTGTACGTGACTTCGTAGAACTTTTGCGTGCCCCGCAGGCGCTTCCCCGCGACGCCGAGCAGTGGCCATCTCCGCTGAGCGGTGCCCGTCTCCAGTGATCCCTGGGACGGACACCGCTCGGCTGTCTCAATTCGGGTGTATCGGTACGGTTCCGTCAGTACGGCGCAGGACCGTACCCCGCCATGGAGGAAGGCCCGTAACCGGCCATGGAAGGCGCGTAAGGCGACATCGTCGGAGCGAGTTGCACCCCCGGGGTCAGGCCGAGGGCGACCAGGGCGTCGGGGAGGCCGCGGCCGGTGCGGGCGCCCTCGAGGGTGCCGGGGGCGGCCAGGGGGCGGCAGCTCGACGCGATGATGTCGAAGAGGTGCTGCACACGGACGGGTCCCCGCGGCGGCAGGTCGCCGCGGAAGTCCTCGTGGTGGGCGAGGACGAGGGCGGCGAGGCCGACGACGTGGGCGGTGGCGGTGCTGGTGCCGTCCAGCGCCGCGTATCCGCCGTGCGGCGAGCACGACAGGACCGCCACGCCGGGGGCCGCCACGTCGACCTCGGGACCGAAGCAGCTGAAGCGCGCGGCGAACAGGCCTTCGGGGGTCAGGGGCGGGGCCGCGTGGGTGGCCTGTGAGGTGTCGGGCGGATACGAGCCCAAGGCGCCCAGCGCGCCGACGGTGAAGACGGTGGGCAGCGAACCCGGGAAGGCGACCGGGCCGGCCATGTCGCCCGCGGGGGCGATGCACGCGATCCCAGCGGCGTGGGCATCGGCGAGTTTCCGCGAGACCAGTGCCGACGGGTACGGGGTGGCCACGCCGATGTGGGCGATGTCGATCTCGTTCTCGATGCAGTGGTCGAGCGCCGCGATCAAGTCGCTGAAACAGCCGCCGGGCAGTACCCGGCACGCCTCGATCTGGGCGTCGACGGCGATGCCGATAACCCCTGTGCCGGTGTCGGCCGCGGCGATGATGCCCGCCGCATGGGTGCCGGTGCCCACCATGTCGTGGGCCCAGCCGCGCTCCGTACCGCCGACGATGTCGACGCCGGAGCGCACCCGGTCCTTGAGATCGGCGTGGTCCGTGGCGATGCCCGAGCCGATGACCGCGATCTTGATGCCGAAGGCGCGGAAGGTGGGCGGCAGCCGGTCCACCCGCATGGCCTGCTGGCCCCAGCCGTACTGCTGCCGTTCGTCGAGCCCCGGGTACACCTTCGTCAGCGGGGTGAGGGTGACCAGGTTCTCCTCGGTCACCGACAGGTCCGGGCGGTTGATCCAGCGGTCCACGTAGCCGCCCGCTGGACGGACGTACAGGGCCTGGATGGACTGCGGGGTCTCCGTGGCCAGCACGATGGTGGCCGTTCCGTCGTCGCCGGTGATGCCCTGGACAGGCCACGACGCGCCGATCAGGAACACCCCGGCCCCGGCCAGCGGTTCGCCGTCCGGGCCGCAGACACGCAACGAGATCTCCACCGCGTGCTCCAGCGGCACGACCATCCCGGGATCGCTGAGCGGGAGGACGCCGGCGTTCGCCGTTGGGGCCGGGCCGGTCCCTCCCAGGAGCAGGTCCGGCTCGACGTGGACGTGTACCGACCGCATCGCCGGCACCTGGTCCTCGGCCGCTTCGACCACGGCGATCTCTGGGCAGTTGGGGCGCAGCCCGGCCCCCTCGAGCTTCGCCGAGGGCCGGAGCCTGCGGATGACTCTGACCTCGGGCATCCGCTCCAGCCGGTCGCAGACCGCGTCCATGCCGAGCTCGGCGACCGCCGGCGGGAGCATGTACTGGGGCAGCGGCGTCACCAGGTACCGCTCACGGCGCGGCCGCACCGACACCTGCGACCGGGCGCCCTTCCTGCCGGGCTCCTCCTCCTTGCCGGCGCGTCCGGATCCGGCCGCCCCCGCACCCCCGGACTCCTTTTCGCTTCCGTTTTCGGGCCTGTTCTTGACCATCACGTCCACCTTCACCACGCCTCTGTCGTTCCCTGTGCTCCTGATCCGGGGTGCTCCTGATCCGCGTGCTCCTGAATCCGCGTTCCCTGAACCCGCGTGCTCCTGATCCGGCGAGCGGGCGGCCCGTGCTCCCGCGGTGATGGCACGTGCTCCCACGTGGCCCGTCCTCCCACGGTGATGCGGTGTGCCCGGACGTCTCCGGGGCACACCGCACCCTGCCGCCCAGGCGTCAGCCGATGCCGAAGGGCTGCTGCGTCATCTGGCCGAAGCCGAAGCCGGGCTGCTGGTACTGCTGGTACGGCTGCTGGCCGAACCCGCCGCCCCACTGCTGGCCCATGCCCTGCTGGCCGCCGCCCCACTGCTGGCCGCCACCCTGCTGGGACTGCTGCGACTGCTGGAGCAGCGTCACGATCGCCGTCGGCAGCGCCTGCTGCACGGACTGCTCAACGGCGTGCCGGATGCCGCTGTGCAGCGAGCGGTGCAACGCGAGTGCCAGGTACGGGTGCGCCTGCTGGGCGAGGCCCTGCTGCTGGAGCTGCTGCTGGATCTGCTGGATCTGCTGGAACGTCTGCTGTACTCGCTGCGCGACCTGCTGCGCAGCCTGCTGACAGGCCTGCTGGACTGCCTGCTGAACCGCCTGCGCGATCGGCTGCTGACCCATTTGCTGGCCGAACTGCTGCTGCTGCTGCGGCTGAGTACCGGTCATTACGGACATGAATCCTCCGCGGGATGAATGTGATGAAAATCCAACACAGAAAAAGCCTCGGGTAAAAGACCAGGGCGAAAGGCCACGGGCATAAGACCGGGGGCAAGCACCCAGACCCGCAGGCGTTTTGTCGGATTCTCGTGGCATTTGAACGGTAGATCGAGCGCGGCGGCGCCGCAATCGGACCGACGCGTCCCGCACACCGGGAAAAGCCACCCGTCCGGATCACCGCGTCATCCACCGAACGCATCAGCAGCGGCAGCGGAACCACGCCTTCGGGGCGACCTCGGGACGACTTTTTGATCTAGCCCTCGGGTTCCGCTTCTCGAAACAACTTCGACGAGCCCGAAACGGCTTAAGCCGGTTCCAGGCGCCAGAAAGGGCTGTCCTCGACTTCCGCCCGCCCGCAACCAGTTCCATGGGCTCGAAAGTTCATGTCCCCCCATCCACCTGCACGAAAGGCCGGTCTCGGGTTCCACTCGGCGGGCGCCGCTCCGGCTCCCGGAACTGGGCCGACCGGCTCGCTCGACGTTCGTACGGACCGGCTCCCCTGCCACCCGTCCGGCGGCGGATCCCAGCCGGGCCGAGCCGGGATTCCGTCGAGGTTGCAGGATTCCGGGATTGCAGGACTGTCGCGGGATTGCACGACTGTCGCGGGATTGCGGAGCATGGGATTGCCACGGTGGTGGGATTGCCGCGAATCATGGAAATTCCCTGAATCATGGAAATGCCAGGGAATGCGGGACTTCAGGGGACGATCCGGCTTTCGCCTAGCGCGACGGGCCCCTGCATCCCACGCGCCCTATACTTGACCGCCCGAACCGCCCGCATCCGACGTGCGCCGTTTCGGACTCCGTTTCCGCGTCCATTTCCGGTGTTTCACGGCGAATTTCAGGGGCGCCAGGGTGATCCAGAAGCACATGGCCGCGGTCGGCGAGACGAAGGCGAGCGGCACGGCGACACCGAACACGAGGACGCTGGAGCCCGCGTCCATGGCGAGGTGCCTCGTTCTGAGTAAGGCGGCCCGCTCCGGCGGCCGCGCACGCAGGAGCTTCTGGACCGCGAAGACCAGCGCCACATGGACGGCGTTGGTTGTGGCGACGCTGCCGAGTAGACGGCGACGGCCAGGGCCTGGCCGGTGTATTCGGCCAGCAGCGACGACGGGAACGGCAACAGGGCGATCAGGGCGAGGCCGCGAAGACCCCGTCCGACAGCGCCGCCAGCCGCTCGGCACCCTTGGGCTGCGCATCGTCGACCACAACTGTCGATCTTCTCCCGGGGCCTCCGGGAGAAGCATCCGCGCGGCGCCGTTCGCAGTAGCGCTGCGTCCGCGGTCCGCGACGGCCGCTGCGTCAGTCGGCGCTGCCGCTGCCGTACGGGCGCGTCAGTATCTCCATGTTGTGCCCGTTCGGGTCGTCGAAGTACGTGCCGCGGCCGCCGTCGTTCGTGTTGATCTCGTTGACGCGGCGGTGGTACGGGTCCGCCCAGTACGTGAGTCCCGCGGCGCGGATGCGGGCGAAGATGGCGTCGAAGTCGGCCTCGGAGACGAGGAACGCGTAGTGCTGCGGAGTGATCTCGCCCTCGGCCTCCATGTAGTCCAGGGTGACGCCGTTGTGGGTGTTGACCGGGATGAACGGGCCGAACGGCGCGCTCGTCTCGAGGCCCAGGAGGCCGGCGAGGAACTGCGCCGATGCCTTCTTGTCGTGCGCGGCGACGATGGTGTGGTTCAGCTCGACGGACATCGTGCAGGCCTCCCCGGGTGTGGTGCGGTTGACCTTGACGTTTCCGGTGCGCGGTACGCCGTGGCGTGCCGTCGCCTTCGGCACCTTCCACGCTAGGCAGCCGCCATCGGCCGTGGCATCCGTCGATCGGCCGAGTTCCGGTCCGCCGCTCGCCCTGGGCCCCCGGCCCCAGAACACGCCGTAGGGGGCGCCCACCAGGCGCCCCCAACGGCTCAGCCCGTGCTCACGACTCAGATCGTCGCCGTGTCGATCACGAAGCGGTACCGCACGTCGCTGGCGAGCACCCGCTCGTACGCCTCGTTGATCTGGTCGGCGCGGATCAGCTCGATCTCGGCGCCGAGGCCGTGCTCCGCACAGAAGTCGAGCATCTCCTGGGTCTCCTGGATGCCGCCGATGCCCGAGCCGGCGAGGGTCTTGCGGCCGCCGATCAGCGAGAACAGGTTGATCGAGATCGGCTCCTCCGGCGCGCCCACGTTCACCAGCGCGCCGTCCGTCTTCAGCAGCGACAGGAAAGCGCCGAAGTCCAGCGGCGCGGAGACCGTGGAGAGGATCAGGTCGAAGGTTCCGCGCAGCTTCTCGAAGGTCTCCGGGTCGCTGGTCGCGTAGTAGTGGTCGGCGCCCAGCTTCAGCCCGTCGTCCTTCTTGCGCAGCGACTGCGACAGGACGGTCACCTCGGCGCCCAAAGCGTGTGCGATCTTGACACCCATGTGTCCGAGGCCGCCCATGCCGAGGACGGCGACCTTCTTGCCGCGGCCCGCGTTCCAGTGCCTGAGCGGGGAGTACGTGGTGATGCCGGCGCAGAGCAGCGGCGCGGCCTCGTCGAGGCCGAGGCCGTCGGGGATGCGCACGACGAAGTTCTCGTCGACGACGATGCGGGTGGAGTAGCCGCCGTAGGTGGGCTCGCCGTCCTTGCCGATGGCGTTGTACGTGCCGACGTTGCCCTTGAGGCAGTACTGCTCGAGGCCGGCCTTGCAGTTCTCGCACTCGCGGCACGAGTCGACCATGCAGCCGACGCCCACGCGGTCGCCGACGGTGTACTTGGTGACGCCCGGGCCGACCTCGGCGACGACGCCCGCGATCTCGTGGCCGGGCACCATCGGGAAGATCGCCTCGCCCCAGCCCTCACGGGCCTGGTGGATGTCCGAGTGGCAGATGCCCGCGAACCTGATGTCGATCAGCACGTCGAACTCGCCGACCGGACGGCGCGCGATCGTGGTGCGCTCCAGCGGGGCCTTGGGCGCGGGCGCGGCGTATGCGGGAACGGCGGAAACAGCAGAAAGATCGGAAGCGGCGGAAGCGGTGGTCATGCCGGGTCTCCTCGGGGGGTACCGTGCCCGGCTGCCTTCTCGTCCGGCTTCTCACCCGGGCACGACGGCAATCCTGCCGGACCACCCCGATGCCGCCCAGACCACGGCTCTGCCTATGACCAGCGGTCCTACCACTGGCGGGGTCAGGTTCCTGTGCGTACGACCATGAATACTGGGAGGCATGGACATACAGCCTGGCGAGGAGAGCGTGGTCGGCCCCGCCCCCGAGCAGCCTCTCGACCGGCGTGCCGAGCTCAGCGAGTTCCTGCGCACCCGCCGGGCCCGGCTGAAGCCGGAGGACGTCGGGCTGCCGGACTTCGGGCGGCACCGGCGGGTCCCGGGGCTGCGCCGCGAGGAGCTCGCGCAGCTCGCCGGGGTCTCCGTGGCGTACTACACACGGCTCGAGCAGGGCAACGGCCGCAACGTGTCGGCGGAGGTCCTGGACGCGATCGCGCGCGCCCTGCGCCTGACCGACGCCGAGTACGCCCATCTGACGCATCTCGCCAAGCCGAAGCAGCACAAGAAGAAGACGTCCGCCCGGACCCAGCAGGTACGGGGCGCACTGCGGCAGCTCATCGACACGCTGGACGGCGTGCCCGCGTACGTGGTGGGGCGGCGGTCGGAGATCCTCGCCTGGAACCGGATGGCCGCGGCGCTCTTCGGCGACTGGTCGGAGCTGCCGCCGCAGGAGCGGAACTGGGCGCGGATGGTGTTCCTGTCCCCCGCCTACCGCGACCTGTTCGTGGACTGGGACACCAAGGCGGCCGACATGGTCAGCTATCTGCGTATGGACGCGGGTTGCCATCCCGACGACCCGCGGCTGTCCGCCCTGGTCGGCGAGCTGTCGGTGAAGAGCGAGGACTTCCGGCGGCTGTGGGCCACGCACGACGTGAAGGAGAAGAGCCATGGGGTCAAGCGGATGCGGCATCCGCTTGTCGGGGAACTGACCCTGTCCTTCGAGACGTTCAGGCTTCCTGACGACCATGAGCAGTCGGTCGTCGTGTACCACGCGGAGCCGGGGTCTGCGTCTGCCGAGGCGTTGCGGCTGCTCGGCAGCTGGGGCGTCGATGCGAGTGTGGGCAGCCACTACGGCTGATACGGCGGCACCGCCCCCCAATTCCACCTCGGCACCGGCTGCTCCCCCGGCGGGACCGCGTCCGGGCCCGAGAAGTACACCGCGAGCCGGGTGCCCCACTCGATGTACGCCAGAAACGCCGAGCGGAACTCCGCGTCCGTGGGGAGGCCCGCCTCGTCCGCCGCGTCCTGGATGAGGTTCACCCAGCGGCGGCGCTGCGGTTCGGTGATGCCCTTGCCCAGGTGTTTGGCGACCATGTGGCCGTGGCCGCCCTGCTGTTCCGAGTAGGCGGGCGGGCCGCCGAAGACCTCGCCGAGCCAGAGCGCGACATGCTCGGCGTGCTCGGGCGCGAGGCCCTCGAAGAGGGGCGCCAGGAGGTCGTCGGCGAGCACCTTCTCGTAGAAGACCTCGGTGAGCCGTGAGAAGGCCTCGGCTCCGCCCGCCCAGGCGTAGAGGGTCGGGACGGAGGCGCCCGTGCCGCGCACCGTGGTGGGGGTGTAGTGGCGCATCTCCTCGATGTTCGAGACGTACGGCCGGATCTCGGCGAAGAACTCCGTGAAGAGTTCCGATCCCCGGAAACCCTCCAGGTGGTCCTTCGTCGATGTCCAGGTGATGCGCAGGATGTAGTGCTCGAAGTCGTCCTCGCAGCGGGCGAGTTCGTAGTCGACGCACTGGGGCGCCTCCGCGAGGTACGAGGCGGCGCGGGTGTAGGCGGCGAGGAACTCCGCGGACCGCTCCTCGGGAATGCGGTAGCGGATGTATTCGACGGTATGGGCGGTCATGTCCCCAGGGAAACACGGAAGGCCCGCCGGACCATGAGGTTCCGGCGGGCCGTTCGTGCGTGTCAGCGCTGGGCGTAACGCCCTCCCGTACTACGCGTCACTTGCCGTAGTACGCGTTGTAGATCGACACCGTCGACTTGTTGCCCTTCTTGTCCGTGATCTTGGCGTGGAAGGAGATGCCCTTGCCCTTCGCCGGGTTCTTCACGGTGACCTTGCCGTTCTTCACGGTCAGCTTCTTCCAGGTCTGGCCGTAGTCGTACGACACGTACACCGACAGCGACTTCAGGTTGCTGCCCTTGGCAGCGCCCTGGACGGTCACCGGGACGGACTGGGTCTTGCCGGCGGTAGCCGTGCTGTCCAGGCCGAGGGCCGGGCCGAAGCGCGCCGTGGAGAGCGGCAGCTGCTTGGTGTCGGTGGTCTTCTTGGAGCGGAAGGTCCAGCTGGTGTCGACGCGGGTGGAGGCCGTGCCGACCTTGACGCTGCGCTTGATGGACGAGGTCAGCTTGTACGCGGCGTCCGCGGACGGGACCTTGAACTCGCCGGAGCCGTCAAGCGGGTCCTCGGTCTCGGCGATCTTGGTGCCGTTGCGGTACAGCGTCGTCTTCACCGACAGGTACACCGAGGAACCGGCGTGGTTCTTGCCGTCGGCGTACATCGGCAGGTAGCCCGCGATGCTGTTGCCGTCCCGGAAGACCCCGTAGGTGGTGCTCAGGCGCGGCCCGAAGACGCCGGTGTTGAACGTCTTCGTGGAGGTCGTGCCCGCCTTGAAGGTCTGCGGGGTGCCGAGCGTGTAGAATGCCTCCGTGATCGGCCAGCCGTCCTCGTCCTTGCCGCCGTACTGCTCGACGTCGAAGGACCACTGCACCTTGTTCGCCGTGGACAGGTACAGCGTCCGCGTGCCGGGCAGCGCTTGCGGGAAGGAGATCGCCGAGCCGCCGAAGCTGTCGGGCAGGTAGCCCCAAGCGGTGACCGCGCCCGTCTTGCCCTTGGCCGAGGCGCCGAGGCCGACCTTCACGGTGGCGAGTTCGCTCGCCTTGTAGTGCTTGGTGTAACCGGTGGCGAGCTGCTTCACGCGGGCGCCGGCCGTGGTGTCGTACTGGGCGTCGTCGCCCTTGACCCAGTGCCCGTCCCACTGCTGCTGCAGCGAGCCGTCGGTGATCTGCGGACCGAGGCCGCGGGTGTGGAAGTTGTCGTACGTGTCGAGCCACCAGCCGTACCCGTAGCTGCCGTCGTCCGTGTCGACCGTGTAGGACGGCGAAGCGAACGCCGACTCGGCGGCCGCGTCCGGCACGGTGATGTCCACCGGCTTGGCGGTCCGGGCGTCGAGGGTGATCGTCGTGTTCTTGGTGATGCTCAGCTTCGGCTGGGCGAGCCAGTCGATGCCCGTGGCGGCGTCCTCCGGGTCGACGACCATGGAGGAGTTCAGGATGTAGCCGCCCTTGGGGACGCGGACCGTGACCGTGCCGGAAGCGTCGTACGGCATGAACCAGGTGTTCTCGGCGAGACCCGAGATCCCGGACAGGTCGGTGAAGTACGTCTCGGACGGCTTCCCGTCACGGCCGATGTGGTTGAACGTCACGTCGTACGACTCGACCTCGCGCTCGACCGCCGCGGCCGTGCGCACGGACTGGCCGCCGCCGGTCGCCACGACATACGCGGAGTATGTGCCGTCGACCGTGCCGCCCAGCTTGCTGTTGGCCGTCAGATCGACCGAGGCCTTGCCGCCCGCCGGGACCGTGACCTGCTTCGCGCCGAGCGTGAAGAAACCGGCCGGGGCCGCCGCGCCCTTGGGGTTGGTGGCCGTCGCCGTCAGGTCGAGGGTGACGTCCTTGGTGCCCAGGTTGCGGTAGACGACCTGCTTGGTCACCGGGGTGTCGTCCGTGTGCGGCCACTGCTGCACACCGAAGCTCACCGACACCGGGTCGGCGATGACGCTCTGCGTGATGGCCTTGTCGACCTGGATACGGCCCGAACCCTGCTGGAACGGCGTGTACTTGCCGCCCTTCGTGGACGCGGTCAGCGCGCCCTTCAGCTCGGCGTACGTCCAGTCCGGGTGCTCCTGCTTGAGGATCGCGGCGGCACCGGCGACGTGCGGGGTCGCCATCGACGTACCGGAGATGGTCAGGTACCCGTCGGGGTTCTGGCCGACCTCCTGGTCGATGACGCTGCCCGGGGCCGCGGCCGCGGTGATGTCCACACCCGGCGCGGTGACATCCGGCTTGATCGCGCCGTCGCCGACGCGCGGGCCGGTGCTGGAGAAGTCGGCCAGCTTGTCGTTGTCGTCGACCGCGCCGACGGTGAGCGCGGCGTCCGCGCTGCCCGGCGAACCGATCGAGTTGGGGCCGGAGTTGCCCGCAGCGACGGCGAACAGGATGCCCTTCTCGGCCGACAGCTTGTTGATCTCGGCCTCGAGCGGGTCCACCTCGGGGGTGTCCTGGCCGCCCAGGCTGAGGTTGACGACGTCGGCGCCCTGCTCGGCCGCCCACTCCATGCCCGCGATGATGCCGGAGTCGTCACCGGAGCCGTCGTCGCCGAGCACCTTGCCGTTGAGCAGCTCGGCACCGGGGGCGACGCCCTTGTACTTCCCGCCGGACTTGGCGCCCGTACCGGCCGCGATGGACGCGACGTGCGTGCCGTGCCCGAACCGGTCCACAGCGTCGGCCGCGGTGGAGAAGTTCTTCTCGGCGACCACCTGGTCCTTGAGGTCCGGGTGGGTCGCGTCGATGCCGGTGTCCAGGACGGCGATCTTCACGCCCTTGCCGTCGTAGCCTGCCGCCCACGCCTTGGGCGCACCGATCTGCGGGACGCTCTTGTCGAGGCTCGCCTTACGGATGCCGTCCAGCCAGACGGTGCCGACACCGGCGGCGGTGGTGAGGGAGCCGTTGCTCTGCTCCCGGGTGACGGCGTCCCACAGCTCGGTGGCGTCGTCCTTGGGCGTCGTGACCGCGTCGGCGTTCAGCGTCTTGAGGGTCCTGCGGACCTGGGTGTCGCCCGCGTCGCGCACCTCCGCCCTGGCAGCGGAGGCCGATGCGCCCTTGTAGCCGACGATCAGCTTGAGGCCCTTCTTCTGGGCCTTGCGGTTGGCGGCCTTGTTCAGCTCGGTGACGTCGAAAAGACGCCGGTCGATCTTGCCTGCGGCGATCAGGCGCTGTGCGTCGAACGGCACCACGTAGGTGTGCCCGTCCGCCGTCCGCGTGGTCACGGGTATGTGCTCGCGGCCCTTGGCCCGTTCGAGCCCGGCGACGCGACCCTTCGCGTCGACGAGGACACGGTCACCGGTGATCAGCGTGATGCGGTGCTTGGGCCCGAGGTCGGCGCCCGCGGCCCGGGACGTGCTGCTGTTCTCACCGTTCGCGGACGCCGGGTTGGTCATGCCCGCCGCCAGCGCCACGGCGGCTGCCGCGGCGACGGTGGTTGCGCACGCTCTTTTCACTTGTCTGCGCAAGTCTCCCCCATGAGACGAAATGTGCCGGATGAACCTGGTTCATCCGGCCGGGGGTTGTCACGCACGTATGCCCGTACGCCCCCCGGAATACGGAGTATGCCGGGGGGCGAACAACTGCTCAATAGTGAGGCGTGTGTGAAGAGTTGGCGACGGGGTGGTTGGCCACGATCAAGCCAAATTCGAAAGGCTTCGATCCAGAAAGACCTCGGTCCATTGGAAATAAGCCCTCCGGCGCGGACTCACGCCCTTTCGGTGACCGTGATGGTTCCCTTGCGGATGGTCGCCACGCGCGGCGCCTTCTTCGCGATGGAGGAGTCGTGGGTGACCATGATGAAGGTCAGTCCGAGCTCCTTCCACATGGTCTCCAGCACGTCCATGATCTCGTCGCGCATGGACTCGTCGAGGTTTCCGGTCGGTTCGTCGGCGAGCAGCACCTTCGGCTGCTTGACCAGGGCCCGCGCGATGGCCACGCGCTGCTGCTGGCCGCCGGACATCTCGGACGGCAGATGTCCGAGGCGCTCGCCGAGGCCCACGGACTTCAGCGCCTCGGCGGCCCGCTCGCGGCGCTCCGAGGCCTTGATGCCGAGCGGTACGAGCGCCGTCTCGACGTTCTCCTGGGCGTTCAGCGTGGGGATCAGGTTGAAGCTCTGGAAGACGAAGCCGATGGACTCGGACCGCACCTTCGTGAGCCTGGCCTCGGACAGCTTGGCCAGGTCGGTGCCGTCGAGCTCGATGCTGCCCGAGGTGGGACGGTCGAGTCCGCCGAGCATCTGGAGGAGCGTGGACTTGCCGCCTCCGGTCGGGCCCTGGATGACGAGCCGGTCGCCGTCGGCGATGGTCAGGTCGATGCCGGCGAGCGCATGGACCGTTTCCTTGCCCCGGCGGTACTGCTTGGTGACGCCTCTGAGGTCATACATGGTGGGTGCAACTCCTGCGAGAAGTAAGGGGGGTAGGCGCGCGCTGGGACGCGGACACGGACGCGGCCGCTCGGGTCGTCGACCGTCGGGCCTGCTCCGTCTACTCGACGCGGCGCAGCGCGTCCGCGGGCCGCAGCCGGGAGGCGCGCCAGCCGCCGAAGGCGCCCGCGATGAGCCCGCCGGCGACGGCGAGGCCGACGGCGATGCCGACGGTGCTGAGGCTGATCGGCGCGGTCAGCGCGACCTCGAGGGCCTTGGACGCGGTCTGCCGGCCGGGGCCGCCCATTCCGCCGCCCATGCCGCCGGGACCGCCCGTGCCGCCACCGCCGCCGGTGGAGCCGAGCTGCGCCTGGAGGGTCGGGCTGACCGCGGTGACGGCGTACGCGCCCGCGAGGCCCAGGGCGATACCGAGGACACCGCCGAGGAGCCCGTTGACGACGGCCTCGCCGACGACCTGACGGGTGACGCGTCCGGACTTCCAGCCCAGCGCCTTCAGGGTGCCGAACTCGCGTACGCGGCGGGAGACGGCCGACATGGTGAGCAGGCCGGCGACCAGGAACGCGGCCACCAGCACCGCGATGGACAGCCACTTGCCCACGTTCGAGGCGAGGTTGGAGGCGGTGGACAGCGAACCCGAGACGGTGTCGGCGAGGTCGGCCGAGGTGGTCACGGTCGTACCGGAGATGTTCTTCTGGATGGTGCTCTTGACGGCGTCGATCTGCTGCGAGTCGGTCGCCTTGACGTAGACCGTGGTGACCTTGTTCTTCGAGTCCGACAGGGTCTGCGCCTGCTTGAGCGGGATGTAGAGGTTGGCCGCCGCGTCACCGCTGTCCGCCGTCGCGATACCGACGATCTTGAACTTGGTGCCGGAGATCTTGACGGTGTCGCCGAGGGCGAGCTTCTTCTCCTTGGCGTACGAGCTGTCGACGACCGCGACCTTGGCGTTCGTCTCGGAGCTCTTGAGCGTACGACCCTTGGTGATCTTGGAGGAGGTGAGCGGGCCGAGGTCGAGGTTGGTGACGTCGGTGCCGTAGACGGTGAAGTTGTTCACGTCGAACTCGGCGCCGCCGCCCTGGACGCGTCCCTGCGGCTGGCCGCTGCTGCCGCCTTCGCCGCCGGGGCCGCCCTGCTGGCTGCTGTTGCCGCTGCCGCTGCTCTGGTCCTGCTGGAACTCGCCCTGCTTGAACTGGCCGCTGACCTTCACCACGGTGAGGCTCAGTCCGCCGACCGCGTCGGAGACCCCGTCCTGCTTGGCGACCTTGGTGACGGTGGTCTTCGACAGGGTCTGGAACCCCTGGACCATGACACGGTCGCTGGACTGCTCGGTGTCGGAGTCGTTGTCCTTGGCGTCGAACTGGAAGCGCGGGCGGTCGTTGCCGTTGCTGTCGCTGCCGCTGCCCGAGGGCGGCGTGGCGGCCTTCGTGACGGTCATGTCGGTCCCGAGGCCGTACAGCGACTCGAGGACCTTCCCCTGCGCCTGCTTCATACCGGACGACACGGAGCTGACCACGATGACCAGCGCGATACCGAGCGCGAGCCCGGAGGCGACGACGAGGGCCGCCTTTCTGCGGCGGCGCAGTTCGCGCCTCAGGTAGGTGAAGAACATGGCGCGACGGTAGGGGCGCACCGTGATGACGCGATAAGCCCGGGATAAGAGAAGGATGAGAACGGATGTGAGACGGCTGAGCACACGGCGATGGCCCGCACCCCCGGCGGGGGGTGCGGGCCATCGGCGTACGCGGAGCAGAGGGGCCGGTGAGGGCTCGGGATCAGACCGCCGAGCCGGCCTTCCACTCGGTCCAGTTCATGTTCCAGCCGTTGAGGCCGTTGTCCGCGGCGATGGTCTTGTCACCGGTGTTCTGGACGACCACGACGTCACCGATGATCGAGTTGTTGTAGAACCACGCGGCCGGGGTGTTCGGGTCGTTGGCGCCCTTCGTGTCCGACAGGCCCACACAGCCGTGGCTGGTGTTCACGCTGCCGAAGATGGACTTGGCACCCCAGTAGTTGCCGTGGATGAACGTGCCGGAGCTCGACAGGCGCATGGCGTGCGGCACGTCCTTGATGTCGTACTCGCCCTTGCCGTCGTCGTCCTTGAAGCCCACGGTCGCGCCGTTCATCCGGGTCTCCTTGAACTTCTCGGAGATCACCATCTGGCCTTGGTACGTCTTGTTCTCGGGCGAACCGGCCGAGATCGGGATGGTCTTGATCGTCTTGCCGTCCCGGGTGACCTTCATGGTCTTCGTCTGGGCGTCGACGATGGAGACCTGGTTGCGGCCGATCTTGAAGGTGACCGTCTTCTGCTGGATGCCGTAGACGCCGCTGGAGCCCTCGACGCCGTCGAGGTTCAGCTTGAGGGTCACGGTCGAGCCGGCCTGCCAGTACTGCTCGGGGCGGAAGTCCAGGCGGTTGGCGCCGAACCAGTGGCCGACGACCTCCTGGCCGCTGCTGGAGTTGACCGTGATGCCCTTCTGGACGGCCGCCTTGTTGGCGATCGCCTTGTCGAAGTTGATCGACACCGGCATGCCGACGCCGACGGTGGAGCCGGCATCGGGCGTGAAGTAGCCGATGAAGCTGTTGGACGGGGCGACGGTGGAGAACGACGCGTTCTCGTGCGCGGCGCGACCTTCGGCGTCCTTGGCGGCGGCCGCGATCTTGTAGGTCGTGGCCCGCGCCAGCTGGCCGCTGGGCTTCCAGCTCTTCTTGTCCGCGGATATCTGGCCCGCGACGGCCGCGCCGTCGGAGCTGGTCATGGTGACGTTCGTGAGCGTGCCCTTGCTCACCGTGACCGCGGTGCCGTTGTTGATGGAGGCGTTCTCGGAGCCGTCCTTGGGCGTGATCTTGATCTGCGCCTCGGAGGTCTTCTTCGCGGCTGCCTCGTCGACCTTGGCCTGCGAGGTGCTGCTGCCGTCGGCAGTGCTGTCGTCTGCGGCGCTGCTGTTGCCTCCGCTGCACGCCGAGAGCATCAGCACACTGCCGAGCACGGCGGCCACGGTCGTGAGACCCCTGCGCCGCCTACCGTCCGTCATCACACGCTTCTCCATCGTTGCCGAATCCCCGAACCCAGAAAATTATCCGCAGACCTTCACAACGTACTGTCCGATTCGTGCCGTTCCACGACCCGAAGAAGTGTGGGATACGCCACTCTGCCAAGGGACTTTTGGGACTTGAAGATGCTTCGGCGACTGACGGTGCGGATCGTTGCTGTGCCACTGCTGTTGTAGCAGCGCCATGAGAGACGAAGAAACCCCGGACGGCGGTTGCCGTCCGGGGTGTGGGATGCGACACCTTTCCGCGCTGCTACAGCAGTTGATCACCTGAAGCGGTCGACATCCGCGTCGTTCTCGTCGTCCTGGTCGCCCTCGTCGTCCTCGTCATCGTCATCGTCATCGTCGTCACCGAGGTCCCAGGCCGGCGCATCGGGGTCGTAGTCGACGTGCTCGCTGCTCCACGAGGCCTGCGCGAGATCCACTCCGGCCACCTCGCCGACCAGGTCGAACGGGTCCACGAGATACGCGATGGCCTCGGCCTCGTCCTCCTGGACGGCGGACTCGGCGTGGGTGCGCTCGTCCGCCGGCATGTCCTCGTCCTGGGCGATGCGCTGGAGTGCGGCGCCGGTGAGCGCGCCGGAATCCTCGATCTCAAGGACCAGTTCCACACGGAGCCGAACATAGCGGGATGTCTCAGGGGTGCTCATAGGCCGGATCGTACGGCCCGGACGCCCCTCGACTCCCCCGTGACTTTCCCGTGACCGGCCGCTTTCACTAACATCGCCGCACACGGCCAAATCGCCAGCGCCACAAGGGGGATCGATACCGTGTCCGCCGCACGCCGATCGCTGCTCACCGCCACCGCCGCAGGCACCCTTCTGGGCGCCCTGTGGTTCGTCCCGTCCGCCAACGCGACGGCCGACAAGGCGGTGTCCGAGGTCCATCACCGGAAGCCGACGGCGACGATCAGAGCCGAGGGCGCGGAGTCGACCGGCTCATCCGGCACCTCGGTCGGCGCCACGTCCGTCGAAGGGTCCGACGACGGCGCACTGTTGGCCGACACGGGCGGCGTCGACACGACCCCGTACGTGATCGGCGGCACGCTGTTCCTGGGCCTCGGGGCCGGGTTCGTGGCGTATTCGGTACGTCGGGGGCGACTGGAGGCCTACTGAGAGGCACCCTGACGGGCATACGTAAGAGGGGCCGCTGTCGCGCGACAGCGGCCCCTCTCCGTACTCCTGAATCCGCTCTCCTGAAGCAGGGGTTTACGCCAGCGGGCCCGTCACCGGCTCCACCGCCGCGACCAGGTGGCCGCCGCGTACGAACGCGTCCGCGGCCGCGAGGTCAGGCGCCAGGAAACGGTCCGGGCCGGGACCGCCGACTCCCGCCGCGCGCGCCGCGTTGATGGCGGCGCGGGACGCCGGGGCCGGGGTGAGGCCCTCGCCCTCGCGGAGTTCGATCGCGCGCGTGGCGGCGTAGAGCTCGATCGCGACGATGCGGGTGAGGTTGTCGACGGCCGTGCGGAGCTTGCGGGCGGCCGACCAGCCCATGGAGACGTGGTCCTCCTGCATCGCGGATGAGGGGATGGAGTCGGCGGACGCCGGGACCGCCAGCCGCTTCAACTCGCTGACCAGGGCGGCCTGTGTGTACTGGGCGATCATGAGGCCCGAGTCGACGCCCGCGTCGTCCGCGAGGAACGGGGGCAGGCCGTGCGAGCGGTTCTTGTCCAGCAGGCGGTCGGTGCGGCGTTCGGCGATCGAGCCGAGGTCCGCGGCCGCGATGGCGAGGAAGTCGAGGACGTACGCGACCGGGGCACCGTGGAAGTTGCCGTTCGACTCGACGCGGCCGTCGGGGAGCACCACCGGGTTGTCGACGGCGGACGCCAGCTCGCGTTCGGCCACCACGCGCGCGTGGGCGATCGTGTCGCGGCCGGCGCCCGCGACCTGGGGGGCGCAGCGCACGGAGTACGCGTCCTGGACGCGCGGAGCGTCGCCTTGGTGGTGGCCCGTCAGGCCCGAACCCTTCAGGACCGCGAGCATGTTGGCGGCCGACGCGGCCTGCCCCGGGTGCGGGCGGATCGCGTGCAGCTCGGGGGCGAGGACCTTGTCCGTGCCCAGCAGCGCCTCGAGCGACAGGGCGGCCGTGATGTCCGCGGACTTGTAGAGCGCCTCGAGGTCGGCGAGCGCCATGATCAGCATGCCGAGCATGCCGTCGGTGCCGTTGAGGAGGGCCAAGCCCTCCTTCTCGTGCAGCTCGACGGGCGCGATGCCGTGTTCGGCGAGCAGTTCGCCGGCGGGCCTGACCGTCCCGCCCGGCCCCTCCGCGTCGCCCTCGCCCATCAGCGTCAGCGCGCAGTGCGACAGCGGGGCCAGGTCACCGGAGCAGCCCAGGGAGCCGTACTCGTGGACGACCGGGGTGATCCCGGCGTTCAGGACGTCCGCCATGGTCTGCGCGACCTCCGGCCGTACGCCGGTGTGGCCGGAGCAGACCGTCTTCAGGCGCAGGAACATCAGCGCCCGGACGACCTCCCGCTCCACGCGCGGGCCCATGCCGGCGGCGTGCGAGCGGACGATGTTGCGCTGCAGCTGGGTCCGCAGGTCGTGGCCGATGTGCCGGGTCGCCAGGGCGCCGAACCCCGTCGAGACGCCGTACACCGGCTCCGGCTTCGCGGCCAGCGCGTCCACGATCTCGCGCGCCGCGGCGAGCGCGCCCAGCGCCTCCTCCGACAACTCGACCCTGGCGTTCCCCCGGGCCACGGCGAGGACGTCGGCCGCGGTGGCCCCGGCGGTCCCCACCACCACAGTGTGCATATCCATATTCAGGAGCGTACGCAGTGAATCTCAAGATGTCACGAGTGGGGGGCGGGTTCGCCCCTTACCTCTTACGCCCGCAGGGGACACCCCGGCCCTACGACCCCTCCCGTCCCCGGAACCTCCGCCGCTCCCCCGCCGGAAGCGTCGGCGGCGTCGGTGCGTCGACCAGCCGCACCACCGGATCGTCGGCCCCTTCGCGCCCCGCGACCACCGGGGTGACCGCCCGCGCGGCCTTCGCCCGGTACTGCGCGGCGTCGGCCAGCCGGAACAGCCGGCGCGCCGACCGCACGGGACCGATGGGCTCCCCGGTCGAGGCCACCCCGCACGCGACCCCCTCGCCGAGCTCCAACTCACCCGCGCGCTTGCAGAGCTCCTCGGCCACGCGTACCACCTCGTCCGCCGGTGGACCCACCGCGAGCAGGCAGAACTCGTCCCCGCCGAGCCGCGCGGCGAGCGCGCCCGGCAGCATCGCGCCGCACAGCGACAGCACCGAGCCGAACCGCTCGAGCAGCCGGTCGCCGACCGCGTGGCCGTGGGTGTCGTTGACCCGCTTCAGGCCGTTCAGGTCGCAGACGACGAGGCTGACCACGGCGCCTTCCGCGCGGTGGCGCTCCAGGGCCTCGTCGAGGCGTACGTCGACGGCTCGGCGGTTGGCCAGGCCGGTGAGGGCGTCCGTGAAGGCCAGGCGCCGCGCCTCCTCGAGGCGCTCGGTCTGGTCGATGCCGGCCGCAACGACGGCGGCCAGGACGGTCGCGAAGTCCGCGTCATCCCGGTCGAAGACCGGTTCCCCGACCGGGCGGGCGACGTACAGCTCGCCCCAGGCCCTGCCGTGCAGCACGATCGGCGCGACGACGCAGCAGCCGCGGCCGCGGCGCCGGAGTGCGGCCACCCGCTGGTGGCAGTAGCCGGCTTCCCGGGCGGAGCCCTCGGCCGGACCCGCCGCCGTCTCCACCCAGGCGTTGGGCTCGCCGCCGCCGACCCACCGCTCGTGCAGGAACTCCGTGATCTCGGGGAACTGGTGTACGGGATACGCCTCGCACTCGGGAAACTCCGCCTCGCCCGGAGCGCGTTCGCCCGCGTTCACTAGTACGCGGAGCCGGCCCCGTTCCCGCTCCCACACGGACAGCGCGGCAAAGTTGCCCGACAGCGCGCGGCAGGCGCCCTCCGCGGCGGCCTTCCAGGACTCCCGCGGGGTGTGCGCCGCCGCCATCGCCTGCGCCAGCGCCACCACTGCACGCAACCGCACGTCCTCGCCCATCACTCCAGGCTAGGGAGTTTTGCACCTATTTGAGACATTGATACGGCGAACGCTACGACGAACAGGGGCCGCGGCCCGTATCACCGCCCGCCGTCCGGGCGAGGGCGGTGCGGCGGGAGCCCCTGGCCCCTGCGGCGCCGGGCTGGCATGATCGTACGGCGGACGATAACGATCGTTAACCTACGCGGTCCCGAGGGGTGTGGATCATGGATGAGCAGCGGTACGGGGAGTTCGTCGTGGTGCGGCGGCACGAGTACGTCGCCGAGCTCGTCCTCGACCGGCCGAAGGCCATGAACGCCGTGTCGACGGAGATGGCGCGGTCCATCGGCGCCGCCTGCGACGCGCTCGCCGCGGACCGCGACGCGCGCGTGGTCGTCGTGACGTCGACACATGAGCGGGCCTTCTGCGTCGGCGCCGACCTCAAGGAGCGGAACTCGCTCTCCGACGCGGAGCTGGTGCGCCAGCGCCCCGTCGCCCGGGCCGCCTACACCGGCGTACTGGAACTGCCGATGCCGACCGTGGCCGCCGTCCACGGCTTCGCGCTGGGTGGCGGCTTCGAGCTCGCGCTCGCCTGCGACCTGATCGTGGCCGACCGTACGGCGGTCGTGGGGCTGCCCGAGGTGTCGGTGGGGGTCATTCCCGGGGGCGGCGGGACGCAGCTGCTTCCGCGCCGGGTGGGGGCGGCGCGGGCCGCGGAGCTGATCTTCTCGGCGCGGCGGGTCGAGGCCGCCGAGGCCCGGGAGCTGGGCCTCGTCGACCAGCTGGTGGCGGAGGGCCAGGACCGGACGGAGGCGCTGGCACTCGGCGCGCGCATCGCCGCGAACTCACCCGTCGGCCTGCGCGCGGCCAAACGGGCCCTGCGGCTGGGTCACGGCCTCGACCTGCGCGCCGGCCTCGAAATCGAGGACGCCGCGTGGCGCACGGTCGCCTTCTCGGGTGACCGGGCGGAGGGTGTGGCGGCGTTCAACGAGAAGCGGGCGCCGGTGTGGCCCGGGGAGTAGGACGGGACGCGCGGCGCTGGGCGGGGCAGGCCGACGCGGGGTTCGTCGCCAGGGAGCGGAAAGAAGCACCGGCCGCTGCGGGCGGACACACCGGCACGTCCCCGTAAGCCGGAGCACCTGCGGGCATCCCGTTGTGGGCAATCGTTCCTCAGGGCTGGGGGCACCTCCCAGCGGTAGCTGGGGAGGGTGGGCACAACCCACGTCGTACGGCAATGTGCGGTGAGGCCTTGCCCCCAGGGCCCGCCGCGGGCCGGGTGGGCCGTGCGATCGAGCGTCAGCGGCCTTGGGCACCAAGGGTCGCAGGCCCAGCTCCGGTCTCAGTCCCGCCGCGTCAGCAGCCAGGGCTCCACCACGCCCAGGCCGCGCACGGGCCGCTGCCACATCGGCTGGAGCGCGAAGCGGTACGTGGGAGGTTCCTCGCCCTCCTTCTCGGCGGCGGCCGCGGCCTCCGCCGCCTCCGCCTCGGATGCGGGAGCCTCCCCGGTGCGGGTGAGCTCCTCCGCGAAGGCGTTGTCGACGAGTACGGCGTCCCGGGGCGCTATGGAGGTGAGCCGGCTCGCCAGGTTCACCGTCGTACCGAAAACGTCGCCCATCCGCGTCGTCACCGTGCCGAAGGCGATACCGACGCGCAGTTCCGGCATCGTCTCGTCGTTTGCCATCGTCTCGATGAGCCGGATCCCGATCTCGGCCGCCGTCCCCGCGTCGTCGGCGGAGTAGAGGACCTCGTCGCCCAGCGTCTTGATCAGCCGCCCGCCGCGCGCGGCCACCAGATCGGCCGCCGTCGTCTCGAACGCCTCGACCAGCTCGCCGAGCTCCTCCTCCTCCAGGCGTCGCGTCAGCCGCGTGAAGCCGACCAGGTCGGCGAAGCCGACGGCGAGCCGGCGGTCGACCATCTCCTCGTCGTCCGCGACCTGCACGACGCGCCCGGTGGCGGCCGCGAGCTGCCGCCGCCAGACGTAGACGATGAACTCCTCCAGTTCCGGCAGGAGCAGCTCCATCAGGGGGTACGTCACCTCGGTGCGCGTCATCCCCGGCTCCGGCGGCTCCGTCAGGCCCGCGAGGAACGAGTCGATCTGCCAGTCCGCGAGGCGGGCGGTGGTCTGGCCGGTGGAGCGGGCCACCTGGACCGCCATCGCCTCGCTCAACAGGCCCGCCTCGACGAGACCGGCGAGCCGCCGCAGCGCCAGTACGTCCGCCTCCGTCAGCGCCTTGGCCTGACCTATGTCGGCGAAGCCCATCGCGCGCCAGAAGCGGGAGGCCAGCTCCATCGACACGCCTGCGCTGCGCGCCGCCTGGAAGGGCGTGTAACGGCGTTCGGCCCCGAGGATGAGGCCCTCGAGCCGGAGCGCGAGCGGGTCTTCAGCGCGCTCACCGCGGCCGGCCGCTCCGGGCCGACCGTCGACCCGGTCGGGTCCGCGAGCATCCCGGGCGGCGTCACGATCCGGGGCGTCCGGAACACGGACAGAAGCCGGACCGGAGGCAGAGGCAGCACCGGAGGCGGGGCCTGCACCCTGTTCGGCATCCCGGTCGGCCCCGGCACCGTGAGCTCCGTCGCCGTCCGCGGCCTGGTCGGGGGCGGGCTGGCCAGGGGCACCACGGTCGGGGCCGGGACCGCGGTCGGAGCCGTCACCCCGGTCGGAGCCGGGAACCCGCTCGGAGCCGTCACCCCGGTCGGCGCCGTCACCCTGCTCGGTACCGGGAACCCGCTCGGTACCGGGGACACTTCCGGAGCCCGCGCCCCGTGCGAGCCCGGGGTCCAGGGGCCAACGCTCCCCGTCCAGCCCTTCCGAAGGCTCCGCGGCCCGGTCCGCGGCGGCGCCCCCGGCGATACGGCCGGGCTCGCCGTCGGGGGCGGGGTGTGCGCCCGCGCCCGAGCCCGTGTCGTCGACGCTCACGCCTGCTGCCCTTCCGATCTGCCGCGGTCAATACGACCGGCCCCAACTTTACTGAGATCTACCTCACGGGGGCGTACCGGGCGCATCGTCCGACCTGCCTTTCCGGCCGGGGCCCCGGGCCGCGCGGTGGAGCCGCCGATGTCACGGTCCCCGGGAAGACACTGATGACACAGTACGGCAGGTGTGCCGCAGCTCACTCCGAAGCCTTCCCGCACTTCCGAGTCTCCGCCCCCACCGGAGCCCGCGCCCACTCGCTCGGCCCGACGGCCCCCTGAACCACCACTTCCGAGGGCCTCCGTGCGGAGCCGCCCGGAGCCCGGCGCCCCGGGGCCGGGGCGAGCCTCCGGCCGCCCGCCCCTCGCAGGTGCCCGCGGCGGACGGAGTCGGGCGGAGCCCTGAACCAGGCGGGCACGGGTCGCGAGTACCGGCCGCCTGACCCCGGCCCGGGACGAGGATCGGAGGACCAGGGACGGGTCCGGGACCGGGACGGGGGCCGAGACCCTGACCCGCGGATGGGGCCCCAGGACCGGAGTCGGCTCGGGAGCCGGACCGGAGCCTCGCACGGGGCTCGGGACCGGGGCCTCGCACGGGGCTCGGGATCGAGGGTCAGGATCGGGCCTCCTACGGCTACGCCGGCCGCAAATGCACGATGTCCCCCGCCCCCACCGGCTGCTGCACCCCGTCCTCCGTGGCGAGGACGAGGCGGCCGTCGCCGTCGATCGCGACCGCCTCGCCGCTGAGCGTGCGGTCGCCGGGCAGTTCGGCGCGCACCCTGCGGCCGAGCGTGGCGCACCCGGCCGCGTACGTCTCCTGCAGTCGGCACGCGGCCGGGTCGCCGCCCGCCGCCCGCCAGTCGGTGTACCACCGCTCGAGCGAACGCAGCACCGCGCGCAGCAGCGGATCACGGTCGGTGGAGGCGGCTCCCGCGAGCGCCAGGGAGCCGGCGGTCGGGACCGGGAGTTCGTCGGCGCGCAGCGTCACGTTGATGCCGATGCCGATGACGATCCCGTCCGCACCGGCCCGTTCGGCGAGGATGCCGCCGGTCTTGCGCTCCTCGCCGCCCACCGTCACGAGCAGGTCGTTGGGCCATTTGAGGGCCGTATCGACGCCGGCGGCGCCGGACACGGCGGTCGCCGTGGCCACTCCGGCGAGCAGCGGCAGCCAGCCCCACCGCGACACGGGCACCTCCGCGGGCTTGAGGAGTACGGAGAAGAAGAGCCCCGAGCGCGCCGGCGCCGTCCACTGGCGGTCGAGCCGGCCGCGCCCGGAGCTCTGCTCCTCGGCGACGAGGATCGCGCCCTCCTCCAGGGCGTCGGCCCGCCCCGCGAGGTCCGTATTCGTGGAGCCGGTCGAGGCGACCACGTCGAGGGAGGTCCACAGCCCGCCCGGCCGCAGCAGTGCGCGGCGCAGGGCGGTGGCGTTGAGGGGCGGCCGGTCGAGGTCGGACCAGCGGCTGTCTGATGCATCTGACGGCGTCATGCAAGCCACACTAGGTGTGGGAAACACCGCACTGCTGAACGGTAGCCGCGCCGATACGCTACGAGGCAGTAGCCAGCCCACACGTCCCCTTTGAGCAGGCAGGGAGCCCCATCCCGATGTCCGAGCCGGCAGAGTCGCAGGTGGCGCAGAAGCCACAGGAGACCGACATCCACACGACCGCGGGCAAGCTCGCGGACCTGCAGCGCCGTATCCAGGAGGCGACGCATGCCGGCTCCGAGCGCGCGGTGGAGAAGCAGCACGCCAAGGGCAAGTTGACGGCGCGTGAGCGGATCGAGCTGCTCCTCGACGAGGGCTCGTTCGTGGAGCTGGACGAGTTCGCCCGGCACCGCTCCACCGACTTCGGCCTGGAGAAGAACCGCCCGTACGGCGACGGTGTGGTGACCGGCTACGGCACGGTCGACGGCCGCCCGGTCGCCGTCTTCTCGCAGGACTTCACCGTCTTCGGCGGAGCACTCGGCGAGGTCTTCGGCCAGAAGATCATGAAGGTGATGGACTTCGCGCTGAAGACCGGCTGTCCGGTCGTCGGCATCAACGACTCCGGCGGCGCCCGCATCCAGGAGGGCGTCATGGCCCTCGGCATGTACGGCGAGATCTTCCGCCGCAACACCCACGCCTCCGGCGTGATCCCGCAGATCAGCCTGATCGTCGGCCCCTGCGCGGGCGGCGCGGTCTACTCCCCCGCGATCACCGACTTCACGATCATGGTCGACCAGACCTCGCACATGTTCATCACCGGACCCGACGTCATCAAGACCGTCACCGGCGAGGACGTCGGCTTCGAGGAGCTGGGCGGCGCCCGCACCCACAACTCGACATCCGGCGTGGCCCACCACATGGCGGGCGACGAGAAGGACGCCATCGAGTACATCAAGCAGCTGCTGTCGTACCTGCCGTCCAACAACCTGTCCGAGCCCCCGGCCTTCCCCGAGGAGGCCGACCTGGCGGTGACCGACGAGGACCGCGAGCTCGACTCGATAGTCCCGGACAGCGCCAACCAGCCGTACGACATGCACGAGGTCATCGAGCACATCCTCGACGACGACGAGTTCTTCGAGACGCAGCCGCTGTTCGCGCCGAACATCCTCACCGGCTTCGGCCGGGTCGAGGGCCACCCGGTGGGCATCGTCGCCAACCAGCCGATGCAGTTCGCCGGCTGCCTGGACATCGACGCCTCCGAGAAGGCCGCCCGCTTCGTGCGCACCTGCGACGCCTTCAACGTGCCGGTGCTGACCTTCGTCGACGTGCCGGGCTTCCTGCCGGGCGTCGGCCAGGAGCACGAGGGCATCATCCGCCGCGGCGCCAAGCTGATCTACGCCTACGCCGAGGCGACCGTCCCGCTCATCACGGTGATCACCCGCAAGGCGTTCGGCGGCGCGTACGACGTCATGGGCTCCAAGCACCTCGGCGCCGACCTCAACCTCGCCTGGCCCACCGCCCAGATCGCCGTCATGGGCGCGCAGGGCGCGGTGAACATCCTGCACCGCCGCACCATCGCGGCCGCGCCGGAGGCCGAGCAGGAGGCGGTGCGCCAGCAGCTCATCCAGGACTACGAGGACACGCTGCTCAACCCGTACATCGCGGCCGAGCGCGGCTACATCGACGCGGTGGTCACGCCGTCCGACACCCGCCGCCACATCGTGCGCGGCCTGCGTCAGCTGCGTACGAAGCGGGAAAACCTGCCTCCGAAGAAGCACGGCAACATCCCCCTGTAAGCCATGCAACCCTGTGGAGCGGTCATGATCAAGGTCGTACGGGGCAATCCGACCCCGGAGGAGCTGGCCGCCGCACTGGCGGTGGTCAGGGCGCGCGCCGCGGCCGCGGGCGGCCGGCCGGCCGGCGCGCCCCCCGCACCCGACGCCTGGGCCGATCCGGCCCGGGTGGCGCAGAGCCGCCTCCCGGCACCGGGCCCGAAGGCGTGGGGCCGCACGTACTGGCCCGCGTAGTGCCGTGCCGCGCCGCAGCCGTTGTGGCGCGGCTCCTGCCGCCCGGCCCTCCGCCAAGTTGAGTACGCGTACTCAGGCGCCCCGGACCGCCGTCGGCGGAGGATCGGCTTCATGCTGTGGTCCGACCCCGAGAACGAGCCGCCCGAGGAAATCCGCGACATGCAGCAGAAGCTGCGGCGCGCGGGTTTCCTGCTGGCGGTGGCGATGGTGCTGGCGATGCTCGTGATCGGACTCTGAGACCCCCGTATCGCCCCACGGGCCTCCGTATCGCCCCGCAGGCCCCCCGTGTCGCCCCGGAGACTCCGTATCCGCCGGAGACCTCCGTATCCCCCGGAGAGCCCGTATCGCGGGACCCGGGAAGCACCCCGCAGCCGCTCGCTACGCTTGCCGCATGAGTGATCAGCGTCGCCGTCTCGTGCTCGCCTCCCAGTCCCCCGCCCGGCTCGGACTGCTGCGGCAGGCGGGGCTCAGCCCCGAGGTCATCGTCAGCGGGGTCGACGAGGACGCCGTGTCCGCACCCACCCCCGCCGAGCTGGCGCTCGCGCTCGCGGAGGCGAAGGCGTCCGTCGTCGCGGCACGACCGGACGTGATCATGAGTGGCGCCCTGGTCATCGGCTGCGACTCGGTCCTCGAACTCGACGGCGAGGCCCTCGGCAAGCCCGCCGACGCCGAGGAGGCCACGGCCCGCTGGAAGTCGATGCGCGGCCGCGCGGGCACGCTCCAGACCGGCCACTGCGTGTACGACACGAAGACCGGCCGCTACGCCTCTGCGACCGCCTCCACGGTCGTCCGCTTCGGCGACCCCAGCGACGAGGAGATCGCCGCATACGTGGCCTCCGGCGAACCGCTGTACGTCGCCGGGGCCTTCACGCTCGACGGCCGCTCGGCACCGTTCATCGACGGCATCGACGGCGACCACGGCAACGTCATCGGCCTCTCCCTGCCGCTGTTGCGCCGCCTGCTGGCCGAACTGGGCGTCGCCATCACGGACCTGTGGGCCGACTAGCTCAGCCTTCAGCTCAGTCGACCGCTCACGCGGGCTGCGGCGATGCCCCGTCGCCGTGGTCCGGCCCCGCGTCCTGCGGGCCCCCAGGAGCAGTGGGAGCAGCCGGCCCAGCCCCGTCCCCGGCCCGCTCGTCGTACGCCATCAGCGTCAGCACGATCAGACCCAGCACCAGCATCATGAAGACGAAGGCGCCCCACCCGACGAGACCGACGACGAAGGCCCCCAGCACCCCGTGCACGACCGCGGCGCTGATCAGCAGCAGGCGGCCGATGCCGGCGGGGGCGCGGCCGCGCAGGGCGGGAATCAGCGCCGCGAGGCCGCACAGGGCGAGGTAGAGGCCGAAGACGCCGCCCGCGATCCAGGCGGACACCGACATCACATGCGGGTCGAGTCCGGCCAGCGACATCTCCTGGCGGTCGACGACGTGGCCGAGGAACCAGTTCAGCAGGGCGACACCGACCGCCTCCACGAAGAGCACTATCGCGGCCACCCACGCCACCGTTCTGCGCACCACGGCGCCCCACCCCTCTTCCCAGCCGCTGTTACCGCTAGTACGCCTACGGGTCGCCAACGCTACTAACGGGTAAAGCCCGGGACAAGAGTTCGTCGGAGAGCAAAGATTCATTGGGCCATTCGTAGGGACTCCACAAAGAATCAGGATTCAGCGCGGCACGCTCTCACAGAGACCTTGACCACACAGGAGGACTAGGGTGCCGTGAAGGAGTCCTGCGTACCACGGTGCGACGTGGGGTTTCGCGGTCGGGGCGAGCCTCGGATCACGCTCCGTGTGGGCAAGCTCACCATTGGGGACGGGTCGAAAGGCCGTGTCGGCAGTCCCTAAACTCGGCTTGTTTCAAGGAGGGAGCCATCGTGCGCAAGGTGCTCATCGCCAACCGTGGCGAAATCGCTGTCCGCGTTGCCCGGGCGTGCCGGGATGCGGGGATCGCGAGCGTGGCCGTATACGCGGATCCGGACCGGGATGCGGTACATGTCCGTGCGGCCGACGAGGCGTTCGCTCTGGGCGGTGACACCCCGGCGTCCAGTTATCTGGACATCGCCAAGGTGCTGCAGGCAGCTGAGGACTCCGGCGCGGACGCGATCCACCCCGGCTACGGCTTCCTCTCCGAGAACGCCGAGTTCGCCCAGGCGGTCCTGGACGCGGGCCTGATCTGGATCGGCCCGCCGCCGCAGGCCATCCGCGACCTGGGCGACAAGGTCGCAGCCCGGCACATCGCCCAGCGCGCCGGCGCCCCGCTGGTCGCCGGCACCCCCGACCCGGTCTCCGGGGCGGAGGAGGTCGTCGCCTTCGCCGAGGAGCACGGCCTGCCGATCGCGATCAAGGCCGCCTTCGGCGGCGGCGGCCGCGGCCTGAAGGTCGCACGCACCCTCGAGGAAGTCCCCGAGCTGTACGACTCCGCCGTCCGCGAGGCGGTGGCCGCCTTCGGCCGCGGCGAGTGCTTCGTCGAGCGCTACCTGGACAAGCCGCGCCACGTCGAGACCCAGTGCCTGGCCGACCAGCACGGCAACGTCGTCGTGGTCTCCACCCGTGACTGCTCCCTGCAGCGCCGCCACCAGAAGCTCGTCGAGGAGGCCCCGGCGCCGTTCCTCAGCGAGGAGCAGAACGCGCAGCTGTACGCCGCCTCCAAGGCCATCCTCAAGGAGGCCGGCTACGTCGGCGCCGGCACCGTGGAGTTCCTCGTCGGCAACGACGGCACGATCTCCTTCCTCGAGGTCAACACCCGCCTCCAGGTCGAGCACCCGGTCACCGAGGAGGTCACCGGCATCGACCTGGTCCGCGAGATGTTCCGTATCGCCGACGGCGAGAAGCTCGGCTACGACGACCCGGCGGTGCGCGGCCACTCGTTCGAGTTCCGTATCAACGGTGAGGACCCGGGCCGCAACTTCCTGCCCGCCCCCGGCACCGTCACGACCTTCACGCCGCCCACCGGCCCCGGCGTCCGCCTGGACGCGGGCGTGGAGTCCGGCTCGGTCATCGGCCCGGCGTGGGACTCGCTCCTCGCCAAGCTGATCGTCACCGGTGCCACGCGGCAGCAGGCCCTGCAGCGTGCCGCCCGCGCCCTGGCCGAGTTCCAGGTCGAGGGCATGGCCACCGCCATCCCGTTCCACCGCGCGGTGGTCACCGACCCGGCCTTCGGTCCCGAACTGACCGGCTCCACCGGCCCGTTCACGATCCACACCCGCTGGATCGAGACCGAGTTCGTCAACGAGATCAAGCCCTTCGCGGCCCCTGCCGACGCGGAGTCCGATGAGGAGCCGGGCCGCGAGACCGTCGTCGTCGAGGTCGGCGGCAAGCGCCTCGAGGTCTCCCTGCCCGCCAGCCTGGGCATGTCGCTGGCCCGCACCGGGCTCGCGGCCGGCGCCAAGCCCAAGCGCCGCGCGGCGAAGAAGTCCGGCCCGGTCGCCTCGGGTGACACGCTCGCCTCGCCGATGCAGGGCACGATCGTGAAGGTGGCGGTCGAGGAGGGCCAGGAGGTCAAGGAAGGCGACCTCGTCGTCGTCCTCGAGGCCATGAAGATGGAGCAGCCCCTCAACGCCCACCGCAGCGGCACCATCAAGGACCTCAACGCCGAGGTCGGCGCGTCCATCACCTCCGGCGCGGTCATCTGCGAGATCAAGGACTGACGCCCGCATCAGCAATGGACTGACGCCCCGCATCAGTACGCCTCTGGGCCCGCCGAACGTGAACCGTTCGGCGGGCCCGAGCGTTTCGGCCCGGCGTTTCTCTGCCGCGAAGGCATGCGGCCCCCTCGGCCACAGGGCGCGGTGGCATGCTGGTTGAGGCGAGCCGGCGCAGTGGGAGAAGGCAGGTGGATGCCATGGCGGGCGCGAGGCCGGAGCGGCCCGGGACGACGATTCCTCCGCGCCCCCTGCGGGCGGACGCGCGCCGCAACTACGAGCGGCTGCTGACCGAGGCCAGGACCGTCTTCGCCGAACACGGCACCGGCGCCTCGCTGGAGGACATCGCGCGCCGCGCGGAGGTCGGCATCGGCACGCTGTACCGCCACTTCCCCAACCGGCACGCCCTGGTGAGCGCGGTCTTCGAGGATGCGCTCGCCGACCTGCTGGCCCGCTCGCGGGAACTGCTCGACGCTCCGCAGCCGTGCGCGGCGCTCGTGACGTGGCTACGCGCGGTCATCACGCACGCGAGCGAGTACCGCGGCGTGTCGCGGGCGCTGATGTCGGCCTCCCGCGACGAGAGTTCGGCACTCGCCCGCTGCAGCCGGCCGCTGCGCGAGGCCGGCAGCGCGTTGCTCGTCCGCGCCCAGGAGGCCGGCGACGTGCGGCGCGACGTGTCGATCGGCGACCTTCTCCAGCTGACCAACGCGATCGCCCTCGCCGCGGAGGAAACCCCGAACGACCCCCAACTGGCCGACCGCCTCCTGAATCTGACGCTACGAGGCCTGAAGCCGAACCAGGCCCCGCCGCCGAGCGGCAGTAACTGACGTCTGCGTCTCACCAGCACCCGTACCAATTGCGGACACAGGGGACACGCTGGTGAGACTGCCGTCACACTTGCTCGTCCGGCTACCGTCGGTCGGCTACCGGCGGCGGAGGTCCGCCACCCGGGCCCGGTCCCCCGCCGCCGTCCCCGTCTGATCGCCGCCGAGGACGGTCGCGCCGCGGAACGCCGTCCCCGGTCCGCCGCCGCCCGGGTGGTGCTGGCCCCGGCGAGGGCCGGGCAGGGGGCGCGGTTGCCGAGCCGGTGCCGGAACGGTGTCGGTCCCCGGGGACGCTCCGGCCACCGCGATCTGCACGCCCTGGTCGGCCAGGGAGTGGAGTTCCGTGGCCGCACGGTCGTCGTGGGCGGGCGGCTCGTCCGTGACCAGGCGAGTGATCACGTCCGTGGGCACCGTCTGGAACATCGTGTCGGTGCCGAGCTTGGTGTGGTCGGCGAGGACGACGACCTCCCCCGCCGCCTGCACGAGGGCACGGTCGACGCTGGCCGACAGCATGTTGGAGGTGGAGAGGCCCCGCTCGGCGGTGAGCCCGCTGCCGGAGAGGAAGGCACGCGAGACACGCAGTCCGTGGAGGGACTGCTCGGCGCCGGACCCCACGAGGGCGTAGTTGGAGCCGCGGAGGGTGCCCCCGGTCATCACCACCTCGACACGGTTGGCGTGCGCCAGTGCCTGGGCCACCAGGAGTGAGTTGGTGACGACGGTGAGGCCGGGCACGCGCGCGAGCCGGCGGGCCAGCTCCTGCGTGGTGGTCCCCGCCCCGACGACGATGGCCTCGCCCTCTTCGACGAAGCTCGCGGCGAGGTCCGCGATGGCCGTCTTCTCGGCGGTCGCGAGATGCGATTTCTGCGGAAAGCCGGACTCTCGCGTGAACCCGCCCGGCAAGACCGCACCGCCGTGCCGGCGGTCGAGGAGTCCTTCTGCCTCCAGTGCCCGCACGTCCCGCCGTACGGTCACTTCGGAGGTCTGGACGACGCGGGCGAGCTCACGGAGGGAAACCGCCCCGTTGGCCCGCACCATTTCGAGGATCAATTGGCGACGTTCTGCAGCGAACACGAAACTGACAGTAACCCCAACGACCGTCTGCTTTCAGCAGTTTGCGCCGAATAACAGAAGTTGTTCGCACGACGGGACGGAAAGTGGTATACGGCCCGTCGCCGCTGGGACGCCCGCGCGAGCGCGCTGAATTGACGGCCGGCGACGGCAATCGACGGCTTGCCTCGCGCAGTTGGACGTGGTCAGACCGCTGCGCACTGTGCGGTCGGGCCGCCGCCCGGCGTCCGGACAGCGGCCCGATCCCTCCGCTCAGCCCTCGCCCGTGGCCTTCCGGGTGTGCAGCTGACGTGCCACCTCGGCGATCGAGCCCGACAGGGACGGGTACACAGTGAAGGCGTTCGCGATCTGCTCGACCGTCAGATTGTTGTCGACGGCGATCGAGATGGGGTGGATCAGTTCCGAGGCGCGCGGCGATACGACCACACCGCCGACCACGATGCCCGTACCCGGGCGGCAGAAGATCTTGACGAAGCCGTCGCGGATGCCCTGCATCTTGGCGCGCGGGTTGCGCAGCAGCGGCAGCTTGACGACGCGGGCGTCGATCTTGCCGGCGTCGACGTCGGCCTGCGAGTAGCCGACGGTCGCGATCTCGGGGTCGGTGAAGACGTTCGCCGAGACCGTCTTGAGGTTGAGCGGCGCGACGGCGTCGCCCAGGAAGTGGTACATCGCGATACGGCCCTGCATGGCGGCGACCGAGGCGAGCGCGAAGATGCCCGTCACGTCACCGGCCGCGTACACGCCGGGGGCGCTGGTGCGCGAGACCCGGTCGGTCCAGATGTGGCCCGACTCCTTGAGCTTGATCCCGGCCTCCTCGAGGCCCATGCCGGAGGTGTTGGGGATCGCGCCGACGGCCATCAGGCAGTGCGTACCGGAGATGACACGGCCGTCGGCGAGCGTCACCTCGACGCGGTCGCCCACGCGCTTGGCGGACTGGGCGCGCGAGCGCGACATGACGTTCATGCCGCGGCGCCGGAACACGTCCTCCAGGACGGCCGCCGCGTCCGGGTCCTCGCCCGGCAGCACGCGGTCGCGGCTGGAGACGAGCGTGACGCGCGAGCCGAGCGCCTGGTAGGCGCCGGCGAACTCGGCACCGGTCACACCGGAGCCGACCACGATGAGCTCCTCAGGGAGCTCCTCCAGGTCGTAGACCTGCGTCCAGTTCAGGATCCGCTCGCCGTCGGGCTGGGCGTCCGGCAGCTCGCGCGGGTGGCCGCCCGTGGCTATCAGCACGGCGTCGGCGATGAGCGTCTCCTCCGTACCGTCGGCGGCACGGACGATCACCTTGCGGGAGCCGTCGATCGACTGCCCGCCCTCCAGGCGGCCGCGGCCGCGCAGCACGCGCGCGCCCGCACGCGTGACGGACGCCGTGATGTCGTGCGACTGGGCGAGTGCGAGCCGCTTCACACGGCGGTTGACCTTGCCGAGGTCGACGCCCACCACGCGCGCGGGGGTGTCGATGTGGGGCGTGTCGTCGGCGACGATGATGCCCAGCTCCTCGTACGAGGAGTCGAAGGTCGTCATGACCTCGGCCGTGGCGATCAGCGTCTTGGACGGTACGCAGTCGGTCAGCACCGACGCACCGCCCAGGCCGTCGCAGTCGACGACGGTCACCTCCGCGCCGAGCTGGGCCGCCACCAGGGCCGCCTCGTATCCGCCGGGTCCGCCACCGATGATCACGATCCGAGTCACGTACCCCATTGTCCCGCACCGCCTCGTCGGCCTCTCCCCCGGGGCCGTCTTTGCGTGGCACATGGGGCCTTATGAGGCATGACGTCCATCACGGGGCGCAAGGTGCCCACTGCCGTACTCTCGGACCATGTCGCTCTACGCCGCGTACGCCGGCAATCTCGACGCGCGGCTCATGTCCCGCCGCGCCCCTCACTCGCCGCTGCGCGCAACCGGCTGGCTCAACGGCTGGCGGCTGACCTTCGGGGGCGAGCACCTGGGCTGGGAGGGCGCACTCGCCACCATCGTGGAGGCACCGCGTTCACAGGTCTTCGTCGCGCTGTACGACATCGCGCCGATGGACGAGGACTCCATGGACCGGTGGGAGGGCGTGGGGCTCGACATATACCGCCGCATGCGGGTGCGGGTGCACACGCTGGACGGCGAGGAACCCACATGGGTGTACGTCCTCAACGGATACGAGGGCGGGCTGCCGTCCGCGCGCTACCTCGGCGAGATCGCGGACGCGGCGGAGTCGGCCGGGGCGCCCCACGACTACGTCATGGAGCTGCGTAAGCGGCCCTGCTGAAGCTTCTGGGGCCGTCGCCCACCTCCCTCCGGCGGGAAAGACACCGTGCGGTTGGAAACGACACGGCAACGATCACAGCTCCTTGGCATCAGCATCTACGCGCGTAGGGCTTGACCGGCTACGCTCATCGCGTGAACGCTTCTGTTAATCCGGACATCCAGGGCGACCCGAACGCCGCCGCCGACGACGCCGCCGCGCGCCTGCGCGCGCTCACCGGTGCCGACACCCACGACGTCGCCCTCGTGATGGGCTCCGGCTGGGCGCCGGCCGTCGACGCGCTCGGGGAACCCGAGCACGAGCTGCCCGTCACCGACCTGCCCGGCTTTCCGCCGCCGGTCGTCGAGGGGCACGGCGGCACGATCCGTTCGTACCGGATCGGTGAGAAGCGGGCACTCGTCTTCCTGGGCCGTACCCACTTCTACGAGGGCCGCGGGGTCGCCGCCGTCGCCCACGGTGTGCGTACGGCCGTGGCCGCGGGTTGCAAGACTGTCGTGCTGACGAACGGCTGCGGCGGTCTGCGCGAGGGCATGCGGCCCGGGCAGCCGGTCCTGATCAGCGACCACATCAATCTGACGGCCGCGTCGCCGATCGTCGGCGCGAACTTCGTGGACCTGACGGATCTGTACTCGCCGCGGCTGCGGGCGCTCTGCAAGGAGATCGACCCCACGCTCGAGGAGGGCGTGTACGCGCAGTTCCCCGGGCCGCACTACGAGACGCCGGCCGAGATCCGGATGGCGCGCACGATCGGGGCTGACCTGGTGGGCATGTCCACCGTGCTCGAGGCGATCGCGGCGCGCGAGGCGGGCGCCGAGGTGCTCGGCATCTCGCTGGTCACCAATCTGGCAGCGGGCATGACGGGCGAGCCGCTCAACCACGAGGAGGTACTCCAGGCGGGGCGGGACTCGGCGACTCGCATGGGGGCGTTGCTGGCGCAGGTGCTGGGGCGTATCTGACGGTGGTCAGACCGACCGCCGTCAGACTGGTCACGTCCCGACCGGTCGCAGTCGGACCGGCCGCAGTCTGAGAGACACCCGCCGTCGTGGGCTGTGCCCACCCTGCCCCAAGCTCTCGGCTCCAATCGAGCAAGGGGGACCCCCATCGCCCCTGCGGAACGCCTGCCCACAGCAAGGCGGCGCGCCACAGTTCCGCGTTTTCGACACGGAGAGGCAAGAGAGAACGTGCACGACGAACTCATCGCCCGGGCCCAGGCCTGGCTCGCCGAGGACCCGGACCCGGAGACCCGTGCGGAGCTCGGCGAGCTCATCGACGGCAAGGCGTTCGACGAGCTCGCCGCCCGCTTCAGCGGCACCCTTCAGTTCGGCACCGCGGGCCTCCGCGGCGAGCTGGGCGCGGGACCGATGCGTATGAACCGCTCCGTGGTCATCCGCGCGGCGGCGGGCCTCGCCGCGTATCTCAAGGGGAAGGGCCAGGGCGACGGCCTCGTGGTCGTCGGCTACGACGCCCGCCACAAGTCCGCCGACTTCGCCCGCGACACGGCGGCCGTGATGACCGGCGCCGGCCTGCGCGCCGCGCTGCTCCCCCGCCCCCTGCCCACCCCGGTGCTCGCGTTCGCGATCCGGCATCTGGGCGCGGTCGCGGGCGTGGAGGTGACGGCCAGCCACAATCCGCCGCGCGACAACGGCTACAAGGTCTACCTGGGGGACGGCTCCCAGATCGTGCCGCCGGCCGACGGCGAGATCGCGGCCGAGATCGCCGCGGTGGGCGGCCTCGACGACGTGCCACGCCCGGAGGCCGGCTGGGACGTGCTCGGGGACGAGGTGCTCGAGGCGTACCTCGCCCGTACGGACGCCGTACTGGCCCCCGGTTCACCGAGGACCGCGCGCGTCGTCTACACGGCGATGCACGGCGTCGGCAAGGACACCCTGCTCGCCGCCTTCGCGCGCGCCGGGTTCCCCGAGCCCGTGCTCGTCGAGGAGCAGGCCGAGCCCGATCCGGACTTCCCGACGGTCGCCTTCCCCAACCCGGAGGAGCCGGGCGCCATGGACCTCGCCTTCGCGAAGGCGCGCGAGGCCCGGCCCGACGTCGTCATCGCCAACGACCCGGACGCCGACCGCTGCGCCATGGCCGTGCCCGAGCGCGCCGGCGACGCGTGGCGCATGCTGCGCGGCGACGAGGTGGGCGCGCTGCTCGGCGCGCACCTCGTAAGGCGCGGCGCGCGGGGCACCTTCGCCGAGTCGATCGTGTCGTCGTCGCTGCTCGGCCGGATCGCCGAGGCGGCCGGTCTGCCGTACGAGGAGACGCTGACCGGCTTCAAGTGGATCGCCCGCGTCGACGGCCTGCGGTACGGGTACGAGGAGGCGCTCGGCTACTGCGTCGACCCCGAGGGCGTACGCGACAAGGACGGCATCACCGCCGCCCTGCTGGTCGCCGAGCTGGCGTCCGAGGTGAAGGAGCAGGGGCGGACGCTGCTGGACGTGCTGGACGATCTCGCCGTCGAGCACGGGTTGCACGCGACCGACCAGCTGTCCGTGCGCGTCCAGGACCTGTCGCTGATCGCGGAGGCCATGCACCGGCTCCGGGAGCAGCCGCCGACGCGGCTCGGCGGGCTGGCGGTGACGCGCACCGAGGACCTGACGAAGGGCACGGAGACGCTGCCGCCGACGGACGGGCTGCGGTACACGCTCGAGGGCGCCCGCGTCATCGTCCGGCCCAGCGGCACCGAGCCGAAGCTCAAGTGCTATCTGGAGGTCGTCGTGCCGGTGGGCTCCCGCGATGAGCTGGGCGCGGCGCGGGCGAGGGCCGCGGAGCTGCTCGGCGCCATCAGGACGGATCTGTCGGCGGCTGCGGGCATCTGACGGGCACATACTCGAAGCCCGGGGCCGGATCCCAACCCGGGCCCGGATCCCAAACCGAAGTAGCCCCGAAGTGTGATTTACCCACGGCAGTTGACGCAGCGACATGTCGCGCGCCCGGTCGACCGAGGGACGGTTGACCGGTAGCGCACGTACAAGTCTCTGGAGCTGCCGCAGTGTCCTCGACCGCTTCCCCGGTGCCGCCCGAAGCGATCACCCAGCCGTCCGGCGGGATCCTTCCGGGGTCCCGGCGCCCGCGGTCGGCACCGCCGTCCGCCGCCGGGCTCCGCGCTCGCCTGCGCCGGTCCCTGCGGCGCGCGGCCCCCGCCCTGCTCGCGTACGCCGGGGTCCGCGCCACGGGACTCGTCCTGCTGACCGTGTGGGCGCGCGCCGCGAACCAGGACGTCTGGCACATGCTCGCCGCGGACTGGGACTCCATCTGGTACCTGGGGATCGCCGACCACGGGTACGTGCACGAGCTGGGCACCAAGTACGACTCGAACAATCTCGCCTTCTTCCCGCTGTATCCCGTGCTGGTGAAGGCGGTCGCCGGGGTGACGCCCGGAACGCGCGCGAGCGTCGGCCTCGTCATCGCCGTGCTTTCCTCGTTCGTCGCCGCGTGGGGGATCTTCGCCGTCGGCGACCGGCTGCACGGCAGCCGCGTCGGCGTGCTGCTCACGGTGGCGTGGGCGGCGCTGCCGGTCGGGCTCGTGCAGTGGATGGGCTACACGGAGTCGCTGTTCACGGCCTTCGTCGCCTGGTCGCTGTATGCGGTGCTCACCGGCCGCTGGGTGTGGGCCGGTGCGCTCGCGGCGCTGTCGGGGCTGACGCGGCCGACCGGTATCGCGCTCGCGGCCGCGGTCTCGCTGTCGGCCCTGTGCGCGCTCCGCCCGCGCTTCTCCGCACGCGTCCTCGCCGGCGCGGTCCTCGCGCCCCTCGGCTGGCTCGCGTACGTCGGGTGGGTGGGCCTGCGCCTCGGCCGCTGGGACGGCTACTTCGCCGTACAGGCGCTGTGGCACAACCAGTGGGACGGCGGCCTCGAGACGTTGCAGCGGCTGCGCCAGCTGTTCGTGTACGACTCGACGCCCGAGCTGTTCCTGGTCATGGTCTCGCTGACGCTGGTCGCGTCCGTCGTGCTGTTCGCGCTGTCGGTGCGGGACCGGCAGCCGCTCCCGCTGCTGGTCTTCACCGGCGTGCTGCTGGTGATCGTGGTCGGCAGCGGCGGCGTCTACTTCCCGCGCGGCCGCTTCCTGCTGCCCGGCTTTCCCCTGCTGCTGCCGCTCGCGCTCGCCGTCGCCCGCACCAGCCGGCGCCGGGCAGCGGTGGCGATCGCCTGTGCGGTGCTCGGGTCGGCGTACTGCGGTGCGTACATGTTGCTGGTGTGGCCGAGCGCGCCGTAGGCGCGCGGCCCCGTTGCGGGGGGGGGGGGGCCCCCCCCCCCCCCAAACCCCGAGGGGGGGGGCGGCCACAACTGTGTGGTGG
>NZ_JBEOVA010000051.1:0-40643 GCF_040295225.1 Streptomyces sp. NPDC002896
CGCCCTGGGTGGCCTCCCCCGCTAACCCCCCCCCGCCCCCCCCCTGGGGGGCGCACGGCGTCGACGCCGTACTCATCGCCTCGCCGGGGCCCGCCCACGAAGCGGCCCTGCTCAAGGCCCTCGAGTACGACCTTCCCGTACTGTGCGAGAAGCCGCTCACACCCGACGCGGCCTCCGCGCTGCGGGTCATGGACGCGGAGGTGGGGCTGGGCCACCGCCGTATCCAGGTCGGCTTCATGCGGCGGTACGACACCGAGTACGTCAAGCTCAAATCGCTGCTGGGCAACGGTTATCTGGGCCGGCCGCTGATGCTGCACAACCGGCACCGCAACGCCGCGGCGCCGGCCGGGTTCACCAGTGCGAATCTCATCAACGACTCGGTGGTGCACGAGGTGGACGTGACCCGGTGGCTGCTCGGCCAGGAGATCACCGCCGTCACCGTGCTGCGCCCGACCCCCTCGGAGAACGCCCCGGAGGGACTGGACGACCCGCAGTTCGTCGTCTTCGAGACCGACGGCGGCGCCCTCGTCGACGTCGAGATCTTCGTCAACTGCGGATTCGGCTACCAGGTACAGGCCGAGGCGGTCTGCGAGCGCGGCACGGCCAGGATCGGCGATGGCCATGCCATGGTCACGAACATGGCGGGCCGCTGGGGCGGCACCATCGCCCAGGACTTCACGGAACGCTTCGAGGACGCATACGACCGCGAGGTGCAGGCCTGGCTGGACGCCACCCGCCGCGGCGAGGTGACCGGCCCCAGTACGTGGGACGGGTACGCGGCGGCTGCAGTGTGCGAGGCCGGGGTACGCGCCCAGACCGAGGGCGTACGGGTGGAGGTTCAACTCGAGGAGCGCCCGGCGCTCTACGGCTGACGTCTGCGCCACCCCGCCGGGGTTCGGGTCAGGTTCCAGGGCACCGCCGTCGTGGGTTGTGCCCACCCTCCCCCATTGCCTCAAGGGCATGGGAGGTGCCCCCATCGCCCTGCGGAACGTCTGCCCACAACGGTGGCGACCCGCCGACCGGCCGCGCCGACGACCCGTCAAAGCCGCGACAGCTAGCAGGCTTCGGCAAGGAGCCCTGACACCCGAACAGCCGGGGCGATACGGAAGCCGTTCCGCCATTTGCTCACGGAGTGCCGTCAACGGGTGACCCTGTGTGGCGAACGGGGTTGAACGAACCTAGCTTCGCCTCATGACGACTCGAAAGATCAAGTACCTCGGATGCGTCGCAGCAGTCGCGGTGTCGGGGCTCAGTGCAGCCCCACCGACCGCCGCAGCGGCGCGCCACGTGGTGCTCCCGGGACAATCGATCCAGAAGGCGGTCGATGCCGCCCGGCCGGGGGACACCATTGTCATCGCACCCGGCACCTACCGTGAAAGCGTCCTGATCACCAAGTCCGGGCTGACGCTCCGTGGGGCGGGGAGCCGGACCGTGATCGTGCCCCCGACCAGCGGAGCGGGCAACCGCTGTGCAACGGCCGGCAACGGCATGTGTGTGCTGGGCACGGATGCCCAGCCCGTCCAGGGCACCGCCATCCGCTCCCTCAGGCTGTCCGGCTTCAAGAAGAACGCCCTGTGGGCCTCGCGGACCGACCGGCTGACCGTCCAGGGCGTGATCGCCGAGAAGAACGGCCAGTGGGGCATCGCCGAGGAGAGGTCGACGCGGAGTCTGTTCTGGGGCAACACCGCCCGGGACAACGCCGAGTCGGGCCTGTTCCTCTCCAACACGGTCGACACCGAGGCGGGTGCCACGGACACCCAGGGGACCGTGGTCAGGTACAACCTGCTGCAGCGCAACCGCATCGGAGTCACGGTCAGGCGCCTGAGGAACCTCACCGTGGCGAACAACAGCGTCACCGGCAACTGCAACGGGGTGTTCGTCGTCGGCGACGAAGGGCGTCCGCAGGCCGGGGACATGGACATCCGGCGCAACACGATCTACTCGAACAACAAGTACTGCGCGAAGACGGCTCGCCTGCCGTACATCCAGGGATCGGGGATCGTACTCACCGGTGTCGAGGACACGCTCGTGGAGGGCAACGTCATCCGCGGCAACGAGGGCAAGTCCACGTTCTCCGGCGGAGTCGTGCTCTACAAGAGCTTCGTGGGCGCGGTCAACCAGCGCAATGTCATCCGCGACAACCTGGTGCTCGACAACACGACGGCCGACCTTGCGAACCGGGACACCGGACCCGGCAACCGCTTCAGCGACAACATGTGCAAGGTCTCCGAACCCGCGGGCATGTGCTGACCGGCCGGCCGGTGCTCCCGCTACACCAAGCGAATCGAGGCGCTAAATGACCACGGTAACTCTCCGCCCCCAGCCCGCCACGGCCCCCCAGCCGGCCATGCAGTTGAGGGAACTCGTCTTCGGGGCGGCGTGCGCGGCGGCCGTACGCGCGACCGCCAAGCTGGGCGTCGCCGACGCGCTGGGGGAAGAGCCCGCCGGCGCCGAGGAACTCGCGGCCGCGCTCGGCGTCGAAGCGCGGCCGCTCAGGCGGCTGCTGCGGGCGGTGTCCTGCTACGGCATCTTCGCCGAGACCGAGGACGGCAGGTTCGTCCACACCCCCATGTCGCGGCTGCTGCGCGACGACGACCCGAACAGCCTGCGCTTCATCTCCCTGTGGTGCACGGAACCCTGGACCTGGGCCGCCTGGCCGCGGCTCGACGAGGCGGTGAAGTCGGGCGGCAGCGTCTTCCACGACCTGTTCGGCAAGGGGTTCTTCGACTACCTGCACGAGGACGCGCACGAATCGGCCCATGTGTTCAACCGGGCCATGACCACATCCAGCATGCAGTCCGCGCGGGACCTCGTGGAACTGCTCGACATGACAGGGGTGTCGACGGTCGCCGACATCGGCGGCGGCCAGGGCCACGTCGTCGCCGGACTCCTTGAGAAGTACCCGCACATGCGGGGCACCCTGCTCGATCTGCCGCGCGTGGTGGAGAAGGCGGATCAGCGGCTGCGCGAGGGCGGTGCGCTCGCGGACCGGGCGGACATCGTCGGCGGCGACTGCCGGGAGGACATCCCGGTCGAGGCCGATCTCTACATCATCAAGAACATCCTCGAGTGGGACGACGACAGCACCCGCAGGACCCTGCGGAACGTCATGGCGGCGGCCCGGCCCGGAGCCAGGGTGGTGATCATCGAGAACATCGTCGACGACACCCCGTCGATGAAGTTCACCACGTCCATGGACCTGCTGCTGCTCCTCAACGTCGGCGGAGCCAAGCACACCAAGGAAAGCCTGGTCACCCGCATGAAGGAGGCCGGTCTGACGGTGGGTGAGATCCAGCCCGTCAACCCGTATCTGCACGCCTTCGAATGCACCGTGCCCAGCTGACCGGCGCCGCACCGGAAAACGCCGTCGCCGGCTCCGCGGAGTTCCTGCGGAGCCGGCGACGGCGTTTCTTCTCCCCAGCTCGGCCGGTCAGGCCGAGCCGTCCCGTTCCCAGAGGTAGAACTGCTGGGCCATGGCGTCCTTGGGGCTGCGCCACGTCTCCGGGTCGTACGCGCTCACATAGGCGGAGAGCCTGTCGCTGATGTCCCGGAAGGCGGGGTGGCCCGCCACCTTGGCGATCGCCGGGCCGGGCGGCCGGTCCGCCTCCACCATGTGCATATACACGTCACCGAACTGCCAGAGGGTGCGACGCGTGACCCCGACGAGGTGCGGCAGCTCGCCGCTGTCGGAGTCCGCGAACACCTTGGCGATGTCCGTGGCCGAGCCCGGTGCCATCCGGGCCACGATCAGGGCTTGGTGGGTCAAGGGGGTTCCTTTCGTCGGCGCCAAGCCGCGCGGACCGCCCGGAAGGCGGTCCGCAGGGCGACTGGCGACTAGGCGGTCAGTCGGTGGTGACGGAGGCGGTCGGACGCGCCTGGGTCGCGCGCTGCTCGACCTTGTCCCGGATGAGCTGCATCTGGACGACCGAGTTGCGGTTGATGTTGTCGGTCATCCAGGCGTCGTCCACCGGGGCCTCGGGCTTCATCGCGAAGTCCTGAGTCCAGTGCATCCGAACTCCGTCGGGGGTCTCCGAGTACACCCACTCGATGTTCATGTACTCGAAGGGGCCAGTCTCGACCCGGCGGGCCCGGACTTTGAGCGCGCTGCGGTCAGCGACCCGTTCGGAGACCCAGCTCCAGACCTTGCCGTTCTCGTCGGGGTGCATGGTCAGCCGGAAGGTCGTCTTGTCGCCTTCCCGCTCCAGGACATCGACGGACGCGTACTCGCTGAAGAGCTGCGGCCAGTTCCCGATGTCGTTGGTCATGTCCCAGACGAGGTCCAGGGGCGCGGCGATGATGATCTCGTTCTCGGTGTGCCCTGACACGTCAGGCTCCTGCCATCAGGCTGCTGTTGACGAGGTTGAGGAACTCCCTCGGGGTCTTGCACCGCTCCGCGTCGGTGGGCAGCGCGCGGCCGTGGCTGTTCTCCAGCTCGCCTACGATGCCGAGCAGACCGAGCGAGTCAAGGCCGATCTCGGAGAAGCCGGTGTCGAGCCGGCGCTCCATGTCCTTGGCGTCGACGGTGACGCCGGCGGCCTTCTTCATCAGAGCCGTGAGCTCCTGGACGGTCAGTTCGCTGTTCATGAGGATTTCTCCTTCTCACGAGAGGGCGTCGGTCCCGTGCCGGAGCACGAGCGCCGCGTTCGAGCCCATGAGGCCCCGGCTGAGGACCAGTGCCGTGCGCAGCTCGGCGGGCCGGGCACGGGAGGTCACCAGATCGAGGTCATGGCAGATCTCGAACACGTTCGGGGTGGGCGGGACGAGGCCGTGCTCCATGGCGAGAACGGCGGTCGCCGTGTCCAGCACGGGCGCACCGCAGTAAGCACGGCCGATTCCGGTCTTGGGCGCCGTCACCGGCACGCGAGTGGCGCCCGCGCCCAGTGCGTCGGCGATCGCCAGTGCCTCCGCGCGATCCGCCTCCGGTACGCCGAGCGCGTCCGCGAACACCACATCGATCTCCTCGGGGGCGCACTGTGCCTCCTGGAGCGCACCGCGGATCGCCTGGGCCAGTCCCTCGCGGGTCTGCTCCCAGCGCGATGCCCCGGTGAAGGTCGCGGCGTGACCGGCGATGACCGCGCGCGCCCGGACGTCCCTGTCCCGGGCTGCCGTCGCTTCCTCCACCACGAGCATGGCGCCGCCCTCGGCGGGCACGAACCCGCTGGCGCCGGTGGTGAAGGGACGGTATGCGCGCGCGGGGTCGTCGCTCGGGCTCAGCTCTTCGTAGCCGAGTTGGCAGACGACCGAATAGGGGGCCAGCGGAGCCTCCGCGGCGCCGACGACGACTGCGTCGGTGCCGCGCCGGATGGCTCCGGTGGCGTGTGCCAGCGCGTCGAGACCGCCGGCCTCGTCGCTGGCGACTACTCCACACGGGCCCTTGAAGCCGCCCCGGATGGAGATCTGTCCGGTGCTGGCGGCGTAGAACCACGCGATGGACTGGTACGGCCCCACAAAGCGGGAGCCCTGTCCCCACAGCTTCTGTAGTTCGCGCTGGCCGAACTCACCGCCACCGGAACCGGCCGCGGTGACCACCCCCACCGCGAACGGGTCGTCGACGGTGTCGGCACGGCCGAGCCTGGCGTCCTCCCGGGCCATGTCCGCCGCGGCCATCGCGAAGTGGCTGAAGCGGTCGGTCTGTACGAGGTAGGTCTCCTCGATCAGATCCGCCGGCTCGAATCCGCGGACCTCCCCGGCGATCCGGAGCGGCAGGTGCTCGCACCCCTCGCGGGTCACCCTGTCCAGGACACTCGTGCCGGCCTGAGTGGCCTTCCAGAAGGCCTCGGTGGTCGTTCCATTGGGTGCGACGACGCCGATGCCTGTGATGACCGACTGCCGTCCGGGCTTGGAGCTCATCGTGTCCCCCCTTCGGGTCGGGTCAGCACCACTGCGGACTGGAAGCCGCCGAACCCGCTGCCGACGGACAGCACGTTGCGGAGCTTCAGCGAGCGTGCGGTGCGCGGCACGTAGTCGAGGTCGCACTCGGGGTCGGGGGTCTCGTAGTTCGCCGTCGGCGGCACCACCTGGTTGACGAGGGCGAGCACGCACGCCACGACCTCGATGGCCCCGATGGCGCCCAGCGAGTGGCCCACCATGGACTTGATCGAGCTCATCGGCACCTCGTAGGCGTGCGCGCCCAGGGAGCGCTTCACGGCGGCGGTCTCGTGCCGGTCGTTCTGCTGGGTGCCCGAGCCGTGCGCGTTGACGTAGTCGATCCCTGAGCCGTCGATGCGGGCGTGGGCGAGCGCGTCGTCGATGGCGTGGGCCATCTCCAGGCCCTCCCGGGTGAGACCGGTCATGTGGTAGGCGTTGCCGTAGGTGGCGTAGCCGCCGATCTCGCAGTACACGTGCGCGCCGCGGGCGCGGGCGTGTTCCAGCTCCTCCAGCACCAGCACGGCTCCGCCCTCGCCCATGACGAACCCGTCGCGGTTGGCGTCGAACGGCCGGGACGCGTGCTCCGGGTCGTCGTTGTTCGGGGACGTCGCCTTGATCGCGTCGAAGCACGCCATCGTGATGGGCGAGATCGGGGAGTCGGAGGCGCCGGCGATGGCGACGTCCATCCGGCCGTCCTCGATGGCGTGAAAGGCGTAGCCGATCGCGTCGAGTCCGGAGGTGCAGCCCGTGGAGACCGTCTGCACGGGGCCGTGGGCGCCGAACGTTTCGGCCACCTCGGAGGCGAGCGCGCTGGGCGAGAACGCCCGGTGCAGATGAGGGCCGGCCGCGTGGTGGTCCACATCCCACCGCCGGCCCCTCTCGCTCACCGCGACATAGTCGTGTTCGAGGCGCGTGGTGCCACCGACCGCGGTGCCCAGGGACACGCCCATGCGCCAGGGGTTCTCCTGCTCGGGGGCGAGACCCGCGTCCCGGACCGCCTCGCGGGCGGCGACCATGGCGAACTGGACGTAGCGGTCGGCACGCTGCGCCGTCTCCGCGTCGATTCCGTGTGCCGCCGGGTCGAAGTCGCACTCGGCCGCGATGCGCGAGCGGAGCCCCTCCGGGTTGAAGAGCGTGATGCCCCGCGTCGCGGTACGTCCGTTGGCGAGGAGATCCCAGAACGCCGGTACGCCGACGCCGCCCGGGGCAACGATGCCGACACCGGTGACCGCCACGCGCCTGGTCATGACAGGGCCTCGGTGCGCTGAGGCGTCTTGGCCTGTCCGGCTCCTTCCGTGGCGTCGGTCTCCTCGGTGTCGACATGCCCGAGCGCGGGGCGCGGTGCCAGCGGTCCCAGGTGGAACACGAGGCGGGCCTCCTCGTCCCCCACGTTGCGGAACCGGTGCCGCATATAAGGGGGAATGAGCAGGGCCTGATCGGGCCGGATCGGGTGCGTCTCACCATCGAGGTCCACTTCGAGCGCACCGCTCACGACGTACACGAATTCCTCCGAGTACGGGTGGTAGTGCTCACCGATGCGGTCGCCGGGCTGGACGATGGCCAGGCCCATGAAACCGCTCTTGGCGCCCACCGCCATGGGCGTGAGCATGGCGCGCAGATCACCTCCGCGCTTGGTATTGGGCTGAGTCTCGCTGAGGTCCACGATGCGTGGGCGGTGCATGGTCATATTTGCTTCCTCCAGATGACGGGTACCGACGGCGTCCGCGCGTCCGGCCGTGACACGGCCGGACGGGTCCGGGTCAGGAGTCCGATGCGCGGCGGTCGGTGATCAGTTGCATGTCGGAGCGTTCGAGGAAGCGCAGGACGTCCTGTTCGTCCGCCGACGCGCCGTCCACGCCGAGGGCATCGCCGTCGAGCAGACGCCCCAGGACGGCTGCCTTGCGTTCGCCCTTCAGACCGAGCGCCGCGGCGGGGTCGGCCTCGATGGAGCCCCGCACATCGACCAGCCGGACGACGATGTCGTCGCGCTGGAAGACGGTGCTGCTGTGGATGGGACTGGTGGGGTCGTCCGCGGCCGCCTCGTCCTGGCGGGCGAGCAACTGGGCAAGGGGCAGACCGCACCCCTCCTTGGCGGGATACAGCAGCGCGTGCCGCTGAATGTCCTCGGGCTCCGGACCGCTGATCGACACATGGTGTACCGACGGCAGCGCGGCACGTGTGAAGAAGAGCCGCGCGGATCCGGGGTTGCTGAGGTCCCGGTCCTGCTCGAGGTAGGGGTTGATGGCCTCCTCGATCGCCGTGACCTCGGGCTGCTTCGCCACGTAGCGCAGGGCGGTCATGAGGTCGCCCTCCACCTCGATGGCCCGGACCAGCCGGTTCCCGTGCATGTAGACCGAGGTGCGGCGCAGCTTGGTGGTGTCGTCGACCCGCGGGTTCGGCGCGGTGTATCCGGACATGATCTCGCGGACTACCGGCTCGCTGCCCGGCTTCACGGTGAAGGTGAGGGCGTGGCGCACCACACCGTCGCCCAGCCGTGGCGAGACCTGCAGATGGCCCTTGGCCGACTCGGGCAGGGGCCCGGCGACGTTGCCGGTCTCCCGCAGAATGCTGAAGCGCATCGAGCGCGTGTCACGGACGCAGCTGTGCATGGGCTGGACCGTCTCCACGTGCTCTTCGCTGTTCACCCAGGCCAGGAAGGGCAGGGCGCTCTCCCACTCGCTGGTGATGAGCCATTGCGAGGGGTTCTCGATGGACTGGCACAACTGGTCGCTGATGTGCCCGGGCACCGAGGCCACATGGTTGCGCAGTCGCTCGTATGCCTCCAGGAACTCCTTCTGGGCCCCTTCGTAGAGGTCCAGCAGCAGGACGACCCGAACTCTGGAGCCGTCGAACGCGGACTGCGACACGCGTTCCGAGATTGTCATCGTCATCCAGCACACATCTCCTTCGAGACAGCAAGGACGCCACATCTCCTGATGCGACGTCAGGCCGCTTGGAATCCGGGTAGGTGTCCCGCGGATTCCCAGGGTCGTCCCCCGAGAGCGAGGGCGACGATCAGCACGGAACCGATCATTGGTCGGTCCCGGGAGGCGCGCGAGTTGCGTGAACCACGTGGGTGACGGCCCCGGTGAAGCGGGTGACACACCGGGCTGAACCACCCGGGGGACCCGGGCGGCGAAGCGGCTGAACCAGCCGGGTGAATGGCGCTGACGAACCAGTCGCCCCAAGCCCCGTCAGGGCATGGAACCTTCATCCCCGAACGTGGGGGGACCCCAGCTGGAGGCACTGATGAACGAAGAAGTCGACCACCGCGTACCGGTCCTCATCGTGGGCGGCTCCCTGGTGGGGTTGTCCGCCTCGCTGTTCCTGGGCCGACTGGGCATCGAGCACATGGTGGTCGAGAAGCACTCGGCCACTTCGATGCATCCGCGTGGGCGCGGCAACAACGTACGCACGATGGAGCTGTTCCGGGTGGCCGGTGCGGAGGAGCGGATCCGGGAGGCCGCGTCGATCCTCGCGGAGAACCACGGCATCCTGCAGACGCCGTCGCTCGCCGAGGAAGGCGAGTGGCTGTTCAAGGAGATGGACCCGGGTGGCGGGCTCGCCCGGTTCAGCCCGAGCGGCTGGTGTCTGTGCAGTCAGAACGACCTGGAGCCGGTGCTGCTGCGTTGCGCCCGTGAGCTCGGGGGCGACATCCGCTTCTCCACCGAGATGCTCTCCTTCGAGGAGGACGCCGACGGGGTCACCGTGGTCGTGAAGAACCGGGACACCGGCGAGCACACCACCGTGTACGCGGAGTACCTCGTCGCCGCCGACGGGCCACGCAGCCCGGTGCGGGAACGGCTGGGCATCGGCCAGTCGGGGCCCGGCGAGCTGTTCCACAACGTCAGCATCACCTTCAACTCCAAGCAGCTCGCGGACCTGGTGGGCGACCGGCGGTTCATCGCCTGCTACCTCACGACGCCCGAGGCGGACGGAGCGCTGCTGCCGGTGGACAACGTGGAGAAGTGGGTGTTCCACGCGCCCTGGCAGCCCGGGCGGGGCGAGACCCTGGAGGACTTCACCGACGACCGGTGCATCGACCAGATCCGCAAGGCCGTCGGCGCGCCGGACATCGACGTCGAGATCACCGGCAAGGCACCGTGGCACGCCGCGGAGCGCGTCGCCGAGTCCTATGCGGCGGGCCGGGCCTTCCTGGCCGGGGACTCCGCCCACGAGATGTCGCCCACCGGGGCCTTCGGGTCCAACACGGGAATCCAGGACGCCCACAACCTCGCCTGGAAACTCGCCGCGGTACTGAACGGCTGGGCCGGACCCGGACTGCTGCAGACATACGAGACGGAGCGCCTTCCGGTCGCCCAGGTGACCAGTGCCCGCGCCTCGGCCCGTTCCGTGGAGCACAGCCACCCCGGCTACGCCCCCGCGCCCGGTGCGGGCGGCGGACAGCAGGGCGGTGTGCTCAAAGTGGCCCTGGGCTACCGCTACCCCCGCGGCGCCGTCATCGGCGCCGACCCCGCGCAGCCCGTGGTGCCGGACAGCATGCTGCTGAACGGCGAGCCGGGCAGCCGGGCCCCGCACATGTGGCTGCTGAAGTCCGGCGTCCGCACGTCGACGCTCGACCTCTACGAGCGTTCCTGCGTGTTGGTCTGCGGCGCGGGGAGCATGTGGCACACGGCGGCGAAGCGGGTCGCCGAGCGGTTGTCCGTACCCCTCGAGTCGTACCGGATCGGCAGCGGACCGGATGCGGATCTCGCCCCCGAGAAGGGTGCTGACTGGGCCGCTCTGCACGGCACGACGGACGATGGCGCGGTGCTGGTGCGCCCCGACGGCTATGTGGCCTGGCGTGCGGAGGGCGCGGTCGCCGACCCGGAGTCGACGCTGTACGAGATCATGGCGTCCTTGCTGGACCTGGCCTGAGCTCGGACTTCCGCAGCAGGGGCCACGCCGCCTCCCGGTGATGTCGGCACGGGAGGCGGCGGGCGGCTTCGGCGCCTTCTGTCCCGAGGCCGTGCTTGCCGGCCTCGGGACAGAAGCGTGTCTAGACGGTGCAGTCGGTCCCGTTCAGCGTGAACGCGGTGGGTGCGGTGTTGGCGCCCGTCAGCGATCCGTTGAATCCGAACGTCACGGTGGAGCCCGCCGGGATGGACGCGTTGTACGACGCGTTCGTGGCGGTGACCGCGGTGCCGGACTGGCTCACGGTGGCGTTCCAGGCCTGGGTGACGCTCTGTCCTGACGGCCAGCCCCACGCCAGCTGCCAGCCGTTCACGGCGGTCGTTCCGGTGTTCTTGATGGTCACCTGGGCGGTGAAGCCGGTGTTCCACTGGTTCTGCACGGTGTAGGTGACCGCGCAGCTGCCGGTCGGAGCCGGGGTTGTGTCACCGGTCCAGCCGAGGGCCTCCGCGATGCCGTAGTAGGCGGGCTTGGGCTGGTAGCTCTCGTCGTACGGGGTGGCGGCGCCGTATCCGTCGAAGAAGTCCGGGATCCAGGAGTCTGAGTCCGTGAAGCCCCAGACGGTGATGCCCTTGCAGCGCGAGACGGCCACGCAGGCGCTGGTTACGGCCTTGTAGTCGGCCTTCTGCTGGGCGAGCTGGGCCTCGGTGGCCGGGACCGTCATCCGGATGTCGAGCTCGGTGATCGCGACGTCGACACCGAGGTCGGCGAAGCGCTGGATGTTGGCCTGCAAGGTCGAGGGGACCTGGCCGAGGATGAGGTGGGCCTGCAGACCGACGCCGTCGATCGGGACGCCCTGTTCCTTGAGCGACTTGACGAGGTTGTACATCGCGGTGCTCTTCGCGTTGACGCCCTCGACGTTGTAGTCGTTGATGTACAACTTGGCGTCGGGGTCGGCGGCGCGGGCGGCCTTCAGCGCGTCGGCGATGTAGGAGTCGCCGATCGCGGTCTGGAAGACCGACTGGCGGCGGGTGCCGTCCTCGTTGAACGGCTCGTTGACCACGTCCCAGTGGTCGATGCGGCCCTTGTAGCGGCCGGCCTCGGTGGCGATGTGGTCGGTCATGACCGTGCGCAGGCTGTCCGCCGTCCAGGTGCCGTTGCTGACCCAGCTGGGCAGCTGGCTGTGCCAGACCAGCGTGTGTCCGCGGACCTTCTGGTTGTTGGCCTCGGCGAAGTCCACCACGCTGTCGGCGCCGGACCAGTTGTAGCTGCCGCGGGTCGGCTCGACCGAGCCCCACTTCATCTCGTTGCCGGGGGTGATCGAGTCGAACTGCTCGCCCGCAACCGTCCCGTAGGTGCCGTTGAGCTTGGACGCGGTGACGGCGGTTCCGTAGTAGATGCCCTTGGCGGCGGCGAGGTCCCGCAGTACGGGGGCCTCCGCCGCATGACCGGAGGGAGCGCCTCCGATCAGTAACAGGGCGACGGCCGAGACCCCGACCGCGGCTCTGCGCAAGCTCTGCAGCTTCATGGATGTCCCTCTCACTTATGTCTTCACGTGGCTTCCGGTTTCCGGAAGGATTCTGCAAAGTTTCGAGAGTGCGTCCGGAACGGTAGAGGCGTATGAGTCAACCGTCAACGGAGGAGGGGGAATTGGCTGCAAGGGATGCCGTTGGCAGAGTGACGCGGGGGGCCGGGCGCAGGGTCACGATCGCCGAGATCGCCCAGAAGGCCGGGGTCTCGGTGCCGACCGTGTCCCGGGTCGTCAACGGGCGGTCCGACGTCTCGCCGCAGACGCGGGCACGGGTCGAAGACCTGCTGCGCCTGCACCGCTACCGCAGGCGCGTGCCGGGGTCCGGCGACCGCGCGGCGCTGCTCGACCTGGTCTTCGGCGATCTCGGCAGCCCCTGGGCGGTCGAGATCATCCGGGGCGTGGAGGAGGTGGCGCACGCTGCGGGGATGGGCACAGTGGTCTCCGCCATCCACGGGCGCTCGGATGCGCGCCGGTGGATGACGAACCTGCGGGCACGGGCGTCCGATGGGGTCATGACGTCCGTGCTGGAGCCGGTCCTCCACGAGGAGTTGCGCACGCTCGGCGTACCCGTGGTCGTGATCGACCCCGCGGGCTCGCCCGCCCTTGAAACGCCCAGCGTGGGTGCCACGAACTGGGCGGGCGGCATGGCCGCCACGGACCATCTGCTCCGGCTCGGGCACCGCCGTATCGGCATGATCGCGGGTCCGCTCCGGCACCCCTGCTCGCGGGCCCGGCTCGGCGGCTACCGCGCGGCGCTGGAGGGCGCGGGCATCCCCGTGGACGCGAGTCTGATCGCTCGGGGCGACTTCCGCCACGCGTCCGGATTCACCGGCTGCAACACGCTGCTCGACCTGCGCGAGCCGCCGACCGCGCTGTTCGCGGCCAGCGACCCGATGGCGCTGGGCGCCATCGAGGCGCTGCGCAGACGCGGTCTCAGGGTTCCCGAGGACATCAGCGTGGTGGGTTTCGACGATCTTCCGGAAGTCCGCTGGTGCGCGCCGCCGCTCACCACGGTCCGTCAGCCCCTCGCGGACATGGGCAAGATGGCCGTGCGCACCCTGCAACGCCTCGCACGCGCGGAGGAGCTGGACTCCACCCGTGTGGAGCTCGCCACGGAACTGGTCGTACGGGCGAGCACGGCGGCACCCGCAAGAAGGGCCTGACGCCGCCGGGCGCACGGCCGAGCGGCGTTCCTGGAGGCGCGCGTGCCACCTACGAGCGGGCCCCGTCGCCGGCACCGCATGCGACGGGGTTCCCCGGCAGCCGCCGGCTCGGGCCGCGCGGATTCAGCCGACAGGCCCGACGCCCGGACCGCGCGCGCCGGGGTTGCCCTGGCACCGACGGCCGGACCCTGCGGATTCACCCGACGAGCGAGCCGCACCGTCTGCACCGCGCGCGACGCGGTCGCCCGGGTGCCGACGGCCGGGCCCTGCGGATGCACCCCAACGGGACCGGCCGCCGGCGCCGTGCGGGACGGTGTGCCGGCGGCCGGTCGCCCGCGCGTTCAGCGGTCCTGGTGCGGTGAGACGCTGAACGTCGCGTGCAGCCGGCGGGTGTGGTCCACCTGCCGTACCGGTCCGGTGAGCGTCACCGTCGCCGTCAGCCGCGGCTCGGTGCTGGAGGCGCTGAGCCGCAGCTCCAGCTCACCGGGCTCGACGATGCGCCGCCCGCCGCGGCCGGTGAAGGACGCGAGATCGGCGGGCACAGTGACGCGGACCCGGCTCGCCTCTCCGGGGGCGAGAGGCACCCGTGCGTATCCGACCAGGCGCTGGACCGGCTGCACGACCGACGCGACGGGGTCGTGCAGATAGAGCTGCACGACCTCGGTGCCCTCGCGGTCCCCGGTGTTGCGGACGGTGAAGGCCAGCTCCACGGCGCCGTCCGTCGCGGCCTGCGCATCCTCCACGAGGAGGTCGGACCACTCGAAGGTGGTGTACGTCAGGCCGTGCCCGAACCCGTAGGCCGGGGTGGGATCCGTGTTGGACACGTCGCTGAGCTGGCCCAGCGGGGCCGCCAGGTAGGTGGACGGCTGGACTCCGGGCCGACCCGGGATGCTGACGGGGAGCCGGCCGGCCGGGGTGACCCGTCCGCTGAGCACACCGGCGATGGCCGCGGTGCCCTCCTCGCCGGGGAAAAAGGACTGGACGATGGCCGCGGACTCCTCCACGGCGCGACCGAGCGCGTACGGCCGTCCGGCCAGCAGCGTCACGACCACCGGCGTGCCGGTGTCGAGGAGCGTGTCGAGCAGCTGCTGCTGTACGCCGGGCAGCACCAGGGACTCCGTGTCGCAGCCCTCGCCGCTGGTGCCGCGGCCGAACAGCCCGGCCCGGTCGCCGAGCGCGAGGACGACGACGTCGGCGCCGCGCGCCAGCTCGGCGGCCACGGCGAAGCCGCTGGTGTCCGTGCCGTCGACACTCGCGCCGGGCGCCGTGACGATCTCGCTGCCGGGGAACTCGGCCAGAAGCGTCTCGCGAAGCGTCGGAAGCTCGATGCCGACCGGCACCTCGGGGTGGTGGACGCCGACGTGCGCGGGGAAGGAGTAGCAACCCAGGACAGAGTTCGGGATGTCGGCGGTGGGGCCGATGAGGGCGATCCTGGCGGGGCGTGCCAGGGGCAGGGTGCCGTCGTTGCGGAGCAGGACGACGGCCTGTTCCGCGATCTCCCGGGCGATGGCGCGGTTGGCGGCCGAGTCCAGCTCCACCGATCCGCGCAGCGCCTCCGTGTCCGTCAGGTCGGCGCCGGCCAGCGCCTCGGGCACCGGGTTCCAGTCGGGGTCGAGGAGCCCCAGCTCCGCCTTCTGGATGAGCACGCGCCGCAGGGCGCGGTCCACCAGCGCCTCCGGCACCTCCCCTGCGGTGACCGCGTCGAGCAGCGGCTGTCCGAAGGCCTTGACGTTCGGCAGCTCCACGTCCACGCCCGCGGCGAGGGCGGCACCGGCTGCCTCGCCCCAGGTGCCGGCCACGCCATGCAGGGTCTTGAGGAAGGCGACACCGAAGTAGTCGGCAACCACCGTTCCCGTGAAGCCCCAGGTGTCCCGCAGCAGTCCGGTCAGCAGCTGCTCGTCGGCATGGGACGGCACCCCGTCGGTGTCGGTGTAAGCGGCCATGACCGACCGGACGCCGCTCTCCCGTACCGCCATCTCGAACGGCGGGAGCATCACGTCGGCACGCTCCCGGGCACCCATGCCCACCGGCGCCAGGTTGCGGCCGGCCCGGGAGGCCGAGTAGCCGACGAAGTGCTTGAGCGTGGCGACGATCCCGGCGGACTCCAGGCCCTGGATATAAGCGGTGGCGACCGTGCCCACCAGGTAGGGGTCCTCGCCGATCGTCTCCTCGACGCGGCCCCACCGGGCGTCGCGCACGACGTCGAGGACGGGGGCGAGCCCCTGGTGGACACCCACCGAGCGCATGTCACGTCCGATGGCCTCGGCCATGCGCCGGACGAGTGCCGGGTTGAAGGTGGCGCCCCAGGACACCGGTACGGGATACGCGGTGGCGCCCCAGGTCGCGAAGCCCGCGAGGCACTCCTCGTGGGCCAGGGCCGGGATGCCGAACCGGTTCGCCTCGGCGATCCGGCGCTGGCTGCGCAGCAGGGAGAGCGCTCCCAGGGCGGGATCGACCGGAGCCGTGCCGAACGGGCGGGTCAGCTGACCGAGTCCGTGCGGCAGCAGGGCGTCGAGGTCGACCGGTTCCTCCATGTCGTGCTGGTGCGGCGCGACTTCCCCGCCCTCGTCGGACGCTCCGACCCAGACGCTGTACAGCTGCGCGATCTTCTCCGGAAGGGTCATCGCGGCGATGAGCGCATCGGCACGGGTCTCGGCGTCGAGGGAGGGGTCGCTCCACACGGGAGCCTCGGATTCTGTCTCTACGGACACGTTGTCGATCACTTTCCTCCGACGCCCATGAGCCCCTGGACCAGGGTGCGCCGGGCGAACAGGTAGACGAGCAGGACAGGCAGGGTGGACACGACCACGGCCGCCAGCAGTCCGGGGATGTTCATGCCGTACTGCGTCTGGAAGTTGAAGAGGCCCAGGGTGATGACCTTGGTGGATTCGGACTGGGTCAGCACCAGCGGGAAGAGGAAGCCGTTCCATGCCTGGAGTGCGGAGAAGACCATGATGGTCGACAGACCGCCCTTGGACAGCGGAAGCACCAGCTGGAAGAAGACCCGCCAGGTCGGCGCGCCGTCCATGGACATGGCCTCGTACAGGTCCGGGGTGATGTCACGCATGACCCCGGTGAGGATCAGCGCGCACATCGGCAGGGCGAAGGCCGCCGTCGGCAGGATGACGCCGATGAGGTTGTCGTACAGCCCGGCCTGGCTGATGACGTAGAACATCGGCACGATGACGGCCTGCGCGGGGATGGCGAGGCCGAGCAGGAAGAGCCGGAAGACCCCCGTGGTCATCCGGCCGCGGCTCCTGACGATGGCGAACGCCAGCGGCGGCACCAGCAGCAGGACGATGGCGACCACGGACACGGTGACGATCAGCGTGTTGAGGAAGTACTGCCCGAAGCCGCTGGAGAACACGTTGGTGTAGTTGTCCAGCGTGAGGTCGTCGGGAAAGCCCAGCGGACCGTTCTCGGAGTAGTCATCGCGGCTCTGCAGCGTGGCAGCCAGCAGGACGTACAGCGGCAGGGCCACCAGGAACAGCCAGAGCAGCGATCCGAAGCCGGCGAGGTAGTTGGGACGACGCTTCATCACACGCCCTCCATCGTGCTGCGCATCTTGTCGTAGCCCGAGAGGCGCACCATGACGAGCGAGATGATGGTCGCCACGATCACCAGGACGAGGGCGATGGCCGAGCCGAAGCCGAAGTCGAAGCCCTTGAAGGCCTTTTGGTACATGTAGTAGGCGCTGATGGTGGTGTCGGTGCCGGGGCCGCCCTGCGTGAGGATCAGGATGGTGTCGAAGGTCGTGAGGCCGCCGACCACCATGATGATCCCCGAGGTGATCATGGTATTGCGCAGCTGCGGCAGGGTGATGTGGAAGAACTGCCGGAACCTGCCCGCACCGTCGATCTCCGCGGCCTGGTAGAGCACCTTCGGGATCGCCCGGGCCGCGCCCTGGTAGATCAGGGTGTGGAACGGCACGTACTGCCAGGCGCCGACGAAGACCAGCACTCCGATGGCGCTGCTCTGCTCGCCGAGCAGATTGCCGTCTCCGAACAGCCACTTGGCTTGTGCGGGGACTCCGAAGTTCGGGTCGAGGAGAGCACGCCACAGGACGGACACGGCCGTCGCGGACAGCAGCAGCGGGACGAAGAAGATCGCCGACAGGACCGCACGGTTGCGCTGCTGGCCGGCTGCCCAGACTCCCATAAGGATGCTGAGCGGCGTCTGGACGAGCACGCCGAGCACGGTGATCAGCACGCTCAGCCAGAGGCTCTTGACCAGGACCGGGTCGTCGAACAGCTTGGTCCAGTTGTCCATGCCAACGAACTGCGCCGACCCGAGTCCGTTCCAGCTGGTGAAGGACAGCAGGGCGACCAGGACGAGCGGGACGATGGCGAACAGGACGAAGAACACGGCGGCGGGGGCCGCCCAGGCAATGCCCGGGCGGCCCACCTTGGCGGCGGGCCGGCCCGCGGGCCGCCGCCTTTCCACGGTTTTCAAGGTGGTGATGGAGGTCATCTCGGTAGTCCGGCTCACGAGGTCGGCAGGGCCTGCATGGCCTTGATGAACCCGTCCGCGTCGAGCTGCCCGTTGAAGAACTGCTGGATGGCGGTGTGCATCGCGTCGGCCGCGGACTGCGGGTACGCCTGGTCCCACGACAGCTGGAACGACGGGGCCTTCTTGACCAGGTCGTACTGGAACTTCGCGTACTCCGGGCTGGCGGAGGTGTCCAGGAACTTCTCGGTGTTGGTGGTCGTGGGCAGGTTGCCGATGCCCAGCTGCGCCTTCACGAACTTGTCGGAGTACTGCAGCTTCAGGAACTCGGCGACGGCCTCCGGGTGCTTCGTCTTCTTCAGCACCGAGTAGAAGTTGTTGGTGTTGCCGACGACGTTGGCCTGGTCACCCTTGCCGCCCTCGATGGTGGGGAAGGTCGTGTAACCGAGGCCGTTCTTGGCGAACTCGGGGTTGTCGGTCTGGTGCTGGGAGTACTCCCACGAGCCCATCAGCTCGAACGCTGCCTTGCCCTTTGCCAGCAGCGTCACGGAGCCTTGGTCGGTGTACTTGACCGAGTCGAAGTTCTTGCCGAACGCGCCGGTGTCGACCAGCTCCTTGAGCATCGACAGCGCCTTCTTGCTGTCGGCGCTGGCCCAGGCCTCCTTGTCGCCGTTGAGCGCCTTCTCGAACAGCTCAGGCCCCGCGACGCGGTCGTAGACGTACTCGAACCACATCAGAGTCGGCCACTTGTCGCCACCGCCGAGGGCGATGGGGGTCTCCACACCCTTGTCCTTCAGGGTCTTGACCACGTCCAGCAGCTCGTCCCAGGTCTTGGGCGGCTCGGCACCCGCGTCCTTGAGCACGTTCCCGTTGTTGAACAGCACGACCGGCTGGGTGCCGCGCATGGGCACGCCGTAGGACTTGCCGTCGACCACGGCGGCGTTGAACACGGACGGCAGGAAGTTGGACTTCAGGCCCGGGTCCTTGGCGATGAAGTCGTCGAGCGGCAGAAGCAGGCCCGCGTCGACGAACGGCTTGATGCTGCCGCCGCCCCAGTTGAAGAAGACGTCGGGGGCCTGGTCCGTGTTGATGATCGTCTGCAGCTTCTGCTGGTAGTTCGCACCGGGGATGGTGTCCAGAACCGCCTTGACCTTCGAGGTCTTGTTGAACTCCGCGACGATCTGCTTCTCCACCTTGTTGGCGGAGTCACCGTAGACCAGGACGTGGATCTTGCCGTCGCCCCCGCCGCCGGCCGAGTCCTCCGAGCCGCCACACGCCGACAGCGTGAAGCCGAGCGCGAGTGCTGCGCTGGCGGCGACGGCGCGTGGGAGCCATGCCCGCTTCTTCATCGAAGCCCCTCCGAAAATTATCGTGCCCAACACCGAAATATGTTGTGCGCGGTGCGACCGTAGGCGGCCCCTCAAAGTGGGTCAACCCTCTTTCGGGGGGTTACCGAAGCGTTACCGGTCTGTCGTATGCTGCCGCCCATGCGCGATGACGACGAGACGGGGCGCGTCACCCTTGCCCAGGTTGCCGAAAAGGCGGGCGTCTCCATTTCGACAGTTTCGAAGGTCCTCAACGGCCGCCAGGACGTCTCGCCGCCGACCCGGGTCAAGGTCGAGCGGCTGCTGGAGACCCATGGCTACCGGCGGGCCCCGAAGTCCGCGGGTGAGGCCCCGCTCATCGAGATCGTCTTCCACGAGCTGGACAGCATCTGGGCCATGGAGCTGATCCGGGGTGTGGAGAACGTTGCGGTGGCGAACGACGCGAGCGTGGTGCTGACCGAGAGCGGCACCCGGCATGCGCCGACGTCCGACTGGATCGAGAAGGTGCTGCGGCGCCGCCCGCTCGGCGTGATCCTCGTGTTCTCGTCCCTGCCGCTGGAGTTCAAGCAGCAACTGCGGTCCCGCGCCATACCGTTCGTCATCATCGACCCGGCCGGCGACCCGGAACCGGACGTGCCCTCCGTCGGCTCGGCCAACTGGTCCGGCGGATTGGCCGCGACCCGTCATCTGATCGAGAACGGACACCGGCGCATCGGGATCATCACCGGGCCCGAGGACATGATGTGCTCGCTCGCCCGGCTCGACGGCTTCCGGTCCGCCATGAGCATGGCCGGACTGGACATCGACCCGGAACTCATCCGCTTCGGCGACTTCCACGTCGAGGGCGGCTATTCCCGGGCGATGGAGCTGCTGCAGCGCCCGGACCGGCCCACCGCCATCTTCGCGGGCAGCGACCTGCAGGCCCTCGGCGTACTGGAAGCGGCGCGCGTCAACGGGCTGCGTATTCCGCACGATCTGTCGGTCGTCGGGTACGACGACGTCCCGCTCGCCCAGTGGACCAGCCCGGCGCTGACCACCGTCCACCAGCCGCTGAAGAAGATGGCCGAGGAGGCGGCGCAGATGCTGCTGCGACTCAGGGCCGGCGAACCCACCATCACACGCCTGGAACTGGCCACCAGCCTGGTCGTCAGGAAGAGCACGGCCCCTCCCCCGCGCTCCTGATCCCCAGTCGTCCGCAGCGATCGGAGCCCGTCAACTGCAGGCGGGGCCGCAGACGTGGCCCACGACGAAGCGGGCGCGGTGATCGGGGATCACCGCGCCGCGCGTCATCTGCTGTTCATCGGAGGGCGTGCGTCAGGAAGCGGTGCACGCACCGATGATCGGTGCCGACGTGTTGCCGTTCGTCATGACGGTGAACCCGAAGCTCGTCGACGCTCCGGCCGCCAGGCTGCCGTTGCCGTTCGGCTTCATGGTCATCACGTTGCCACTGGTGTCCCACGTGGGGGTGCCGTTCCAGGTCGCGGAGACCTTCTGCGGCGAGGTCACCGTGACGGTCACGGTCCAGTCGGTGATCGCGGAGCTGCCCGCGGTGATCGTCACCTTGCCGTTGAAGCGGTCGCTCCACTCCTCGGCCTTGCTGTAGGTGGCGGTGCAGGTGGCGCCGCTGCCGCCGCCGGAGCTGGAACCGCCGAGTGCGGTGAGAACGGAGGTGTAGGCCGCCTTCTTGGTGTAGTTGCTGTCGAAGAGCAGGGGCGTGCCGCTGCTGCGCCAGGAGTACTTGTCGGTGATGCCCCACACGGTGATGCCGGTGCAGCGCGAGACGGCCAGGCAGGCCTTCACCACGTTGCTGTAGCTGGTGGCCTGCGACGTTCCGGACCCTTCGATGTCCAGCTCGGTGATCTGCACGTCGACGCCGAGGTCCGCGAAGCGCTGCAGGTTCGCCTGGAAGTCGGACGGCACCGGCGAGGCGCTGTTGAAGTGCGACTGGAGGCCGACGCAGTCGATCGGCACACCGCGCGCCTTGAAGTCCTTGACCATGTTGTAGACGGCGGTGCTCTTCGCGTTGACGCCTTCGATGTTGTAGTCGTTGTAGCAGAGCTTGGCGCTGGAGTCGGCGGCGCGTGCGGTGCGGAACGCCTCCTCGATGTAGCCGTCACCGAGCTTGTCCTGGAACGGCGAGCTGCGCCGGGCACCGCTGCTGCCGTCCTGGAACGCCTCGTTGACCACATCCCAGGAGTGGATCTTGCCCGCGTAGTGCTGCATCACCTTGGTGATGTGGTTGTTCATCGCCGAACGCAGGTCGGTGGCGCCGAGGTTGCTCACCCAGCTCGGCAGCTGGGAGTACCACACCAGCGTGTGGCCCCGCACCTTCATGCCCTTGCTCTGCGCGTGGCTGACGATCTGGTCGGCCGAGGTGTAGGTGAACGAGTTCTGCGTGGGCTCCACGGCGTCCCACTTCATCTCGTTCTCGGGCGTGACCGAGTTGAACTCGGTGTTCAGCGTGGAGACGTACTGCGACTCGCCCAGGTGACTCGCGGCGACAGCGGTGCCGAAGTACCGGCCCTTCTCGGCCGCCGCGGCGCCCAGCGTGCTCGCGGCGCCGGCACTGCCCGCCAGGGTGACGACACCGGCCGCGGCAAGGAGGCCGGCCACGCCCAGGGCGACCGCCCTCCGGGCCCGGGACGGTCGTGTCGCGCGCGCGGGTTCGCGACCATGGGTTGAGATGGTCATGTCAACCTCTTCTTTTCGAGTTCCGGGCGGACAGGGCACGCCGCCCGGACGTTGCGGAGTGGCGCCATGCGGGGAGTCGTATCGGGGGCATGGCGAACCCATGACACGGGAGCCGCATGGCGAGAGGTGGAACGAACGGTGGCGAGTGTGGCAGCCACCCCCTGCAACGTCAACGCCAAGTTTCAGAAATATTTCGCACCGGAATCACGTCTGACTGTGCTGGGCGCTTGCAGCTTTGACCAGGACAAACACGGCTTCGATAGAGTCGGAGCGGCCTGGAGACTCGATGTCACCGGGTCTCGCCCAGCGGAGGGTTACGGCAATTCCGCGAAACACTTGACGCAGAGTCACCGAAACATGTCTTCGCATACGAAGGTGGGTCGCACCACGCGCGATGCCGGCGGACGACTTCGGGCGTCGACTCGAAGCCTTCGCCCTCATCTGTCCCACTCTGAGGCGTGCACCCGCACTCGAAACGTTTCGAGATCCGTGCGATTCAGGCGTGTAAGACGGGCGGGTGTCAGGTGTTCAGACGCGGGCCGTCCAGATTCCGGCGCAGGAATTCCCCGACGGTGTCCCAGGTCGGGTCGGCAGCTCGATCCCCGGTGGCCCGGCCGCCCCGGGAGGAGACGCTGAACGCGTCCTGCTTGGTGCGGGGATCGGTCAGGAAGTCGTTCCACGGGCCGTGGCCGGCGTGCGGCAGAGAGATCATCGTGACGTCCCGGCCCGCCTCGGCGAGCGCCGAATAGAGCGCTCGGCCCTGACCGTAGGGCACGATTCGGTCCGCCTGGCCGTGCAGGATCAGGAAGGGCGGAGCCTCCTGGTGGACGTGGGTGACGGGGCTGGCCTGCTTGGCCAGTTCGGGACGTTCCTGCAGTGGGCCGCCGAGCAGCCGGGACTCGGGCGAGGCCGGGTCGTTGTGGCCGTAGGGCCCGCCGGGGAAAACGGTGAACTCCTCGAGGGCACCCGGCGGCATCTGCTCGTCCATGCGCAGCAGATCGGTCGGCGGATAGAAGGACACGGCGGCCCGCACATGACCGGTGACCCCCGGCGCACCGACGGTGAGGGCGGCCATGGCGGCGAGCCAGCCGCCGGACGAATCCCCCATGATCGCAAACCGCTCCGGATCGAGGCCGTACCGCTCGGCATGGGCGTGCAGATGGCGTATCGCCGCCGTGACGTCGTCCAGCTGGGCGGGGAAGCGCGCCTGCGCGCTGGAGCGGACGGAGACGCCCGCGACCGCGAAGCCGCGCGGCACGAGGTGCGCGGCCACCAGGCCGGCGGTGCTCCGGCCGTTGTCGGCGAGCCAGCCCGAACCCTGGCTCCAGATCACCAGCGGCCACGGACCCTTGCGTGGTCCAGCGGCGTCGTCGTCCTCCACCTCGCCGACCCGGCTCGCCTCAGGGACATACACGTCGAGCAGATTTCCCTGACCGACCGCGAAGCCGGAGCAGTAGGCGATGTCCTTGAGCTCAGGCATCGTCGGCACCGTCCGTTGTCGCGGGGAGAGCGCTCGGCACCCCGGACGCGACGCGAGCGGCCGGGTCGGGGCGGCCCGGAACCGGCTGACGACCACGGACTCTACCTCCGGCCCGCCAGACAGAGGGCGGCGGATGTCATCCTTGAGCCTCCGGTGATCTGTTCCGGTTCTTTCGGAAGTGACCCGAAAGGGCGGGCTACGATACCCCTGAGGGTATACGCGAGGGAGTGGCTGTGGAGTTGCAGTTCGAGGGCGGGGAGCTGAAGGCCGTACTGAACCGGCTGCGCCGGGCTCAGGGCCAGATCTCCGGTGTCATCCGGATGATCGAGGAGGGACGCGACTGCGAGGACGTCATCACGCAGCTCGCCGCAGCCTCGCGGGCCCTCGACCGGGCGGGCTTCGCGATCATCGCCACGGGCCTGCAGCAGTGCCTGACCGACGTCGAGAACGGCGCGAAGAACGGCGAGAGCACCGAGCAGATGCGCGCCCGGCTGGAGAAGCTGTTCCTGTCGCTCGCCTGAGGCGGCCCCGGGACCCTAGAGAGCGGCCCCGGGATGGATGCAGTGCGAGTCCTGAGAGTGCGACTGCGCTGCGTGTTCAGGTGAATCCGGTGCGCGCTGCCGGAGGTTCGAGACATGAGTGACGGGCCCCGGCTCAGGAGAGTCCGGGACCCGTCGCGGTGCCCTTAGTGACCGCCGCCTCCGTGGCCGCCGCCGCCTCCGTGGCCGCCGCCGCCACCGTGACCGCCGCCACCACCGTGACCGCCACCGCCGTGACCGCCACCGCCGTGACCGCCACCATCGTGGCCGCCACCGTTATGGCCGCCACCGTTATGGCCGCCGTAGCCGCCGTCATGGCCATTCCCATAGCCGTGGTGGTCCGAGCGGCCGTAGCCGTGGTCGTCATCGTCGTTGTAGTTGCTCCAGTAGCCGCGCCCGTTGTCGTGATCGCGGTCGTGGCCACGTCCGTTGTCGTGGTCGGAGTAACCCGAATCGTGATGCGAACCCGAGTCAGCGGCGCTGGCGACGCCGGCACCGGTGAACGCCAGGACGACCGCAGCGAACAGCGCAGCGGCCAGGCGCCCGAACCTGGACAGGATTGCACTCATGATGCTTTGCCTCTCAGGGGAAATGGATTGTCGCTGATCCCGGAACATCCAGGTCCAGCCGCATCCGGCCCTCAACCGGGGGACCCGACGCGTGGGAAACGCTCACGGCCCTGTCCGACACCCCGCCCAACAACGCGCCACCTGATGCACGACTGTGGACGTGTGGCTCGACGCCGGACCCTCGCGGCTCGCCAACGTTTGCGGCAGGCCGTACTTCCGCGACGCCATCCCTCCGACCGGACCGCGGCACGCGGTCACGGCGCCGACCGGTCTTCGAGACCCCGTGCGGCCTTGAAATCAAGCCCATCGAATCGCCTCGTGTCCTCACGCTAGGCAGATAACCGGCAAAACGTCAACTACTGGAGAAATCGCCCAAAAAAGGGGCTGTTGCGCACTGCGCGAATCCGCGTCAGATTCTCCCGCTGCGCCCTGATTGAGAAGGTTTCTTTGCATTGATACCTTCTCGTCATGCACGAGACTCAGCGGCGCGAAGTCTCGGACGCCAAGGCGCTCAAGGGACTCGCCCATCCCCTCCGGCAGCAGATGCTCACGCGGCTGCAGCGCAATGGCCCGGCCACCTCCGCCGACCTGGCCGCCGAGCTCGGTGCGGACCGCGGTGCCACCAGCTATCACCTGCGCCAACTCGCCCGGTTCGGCTTCATTCAGGAGGACACCGCGCGCTCGACCGGTCGCCGCAAGTACTGGCGCGCCGTACCGGAAGACGTCCGGCTCCCCCACCTCGCGGCCGACACCGAGGCCGAGACCACAGCCCAGGAAATCGGGCATCAGTGCTGGGAGCGCGCCGAACGCGACCTGGCCGCCTTCCTGAGCACCCCCGCCTCCTTCGGTGAGTTCGGCGTCGCCGCCCTCCACTCGCTGGGCGGCACCACGCTGACCGCCGAGGAACTGGCCCGGTTCACCGAGGAGTACATCGCGTTTCTCACTCGCTGGCACCGCGAACCCGATCAGGCGTCACCCGGCAGCCGGCACATCACCGTACTGTTCAACGCGTTCCCGACGCCCGACGACAGTGAACGGCACGGGTCGACTCCGCCGCGCCCTAGCGCCACCGGCGATGCACGTCAGCCCCCGTGAGGCATCGGCTGTGCCGGAACTGTACAAGCGTCAGATCACGCTGCGCTGGCAACTACCGTCCTCTTCGGTCGAGTTGGTGCCGTACCAATGGTGGGGGCAACACCTCCTGGTAGCGGACCAGTTGGCGGTACGCGTCACATATTCGGAGGCTCTATGGGCGGTTTCGGCGGTCGTTCGGTCACGGTGACCTGGGCGGGACGCAGCAGGTGATCGCCGACGCGGTAGCCGGGTCGGTGGACGGCAGCGCAGGTGGGCCGGTCGACCCGTTCCGAGTGGTCGTAGGAGACGGCCTCATGCAGGGCGGGGTCGAACATCTCGCCCTCCCGCCCGAACGACTCCAGACCGAGCGCGGCCAGCTGGTGCTCGAGCGCATCGATGACGAGCCGGAAGCCACCCGTCACTTCGCCGGCCTCGTCGGCGTGCTGGACCGCGTCGAGTACGGGCAGGAGCCCGGCGAGCACGTTGGCCACGGCGATCTCGCGGACCGCCAGGCGGTCGCGTTGCACACGCTTGCGATAGTTGTCGTACTCGGCCTTCAGTCGCTGCACGTCCGCGGTGCGTTCCTTCAGCTGTGCACGCAGCGCCTCGGTCTCCGACCGCTCCGTCCCCTTCGTCTGTTCCCTCTGCTGCGTCCGCCCGCTCGGCTGCGCCTGCGCAGCGCCGCCGGGCCGGTCGGCCGCAGGCCGATTCCGGTCAGGGGTCTCGGGTCCGCCCTTGAGGCCGGGGGCGGCGGGGGACCCCGGTTCGGCGGACTCGCCGCCATCCCTGAACCGGGGCTGAAGGGTGACCTGATCGGTTCGCCGCTTGTCCCGGACGAGCACCAACCGGTCCTTGGGCTGGTGATCGTGGGGCTGGTTCATCCCGTGCCTCCCTTCGAATGCTGTTCGTCATCGACGATCTCGGCGTCGACGACGTCTTCCTCCGCGCCTGTCGCTCCGGTGCCGGATGCCCCGCCCTGAGCCTCGGACGCCTGGGACTGGGCCGCCTGCGACTGGGCCGCCTGGGCCTGGGCGTACATGGCGCTGCCGATCTTCTGGGCTGCCGCCGCCGCCTTCTCGGTGGCCGTCCGGATGGCGGCGGTGTCCTCGCCCTTGAGCTGCTCCTTCAGCTCGGCCAGCGCGGTCTCCGTCTCGGTCCTGACGTCGTCCGGGATCTTGCCCGGGTTGTCCCTGATCAGCCGCTCGGTCTGGTAGACGAGCTGTTCGGCCTGGTTGCGGGTCTCGGCGGCCTCCCGCCTGCGGCGGTCGTCCTCGGCGTGCTGCTCGGCCTCCCGGACCATGCGGTCGATGTCGTCCTTCGGCAGCGCGGAGCCACCGGTGACGGTCATCTTCTGTTCCCTTCCGGTACCCAGATCCTTGGCCGACACATGCATGATGCCGTTGGCGTCGATGTCGAAGGCGACCTCGATCTGCGGAACTCCGCGCGGGGCCGGCGGCAGACCGGTCAGCTCGAACATGCCGAGCTTCTTGTTGTACGCCGCGATGTCCCGTTCGCCCTGGAACACCTGGATCTGCACGGACGGCTGGTTGTCCTCGGCCGTCGTGAAGATCTCCGACCGCTTGGTCGGGATGGTCGTGTTCCGCTCGATGAGCTTGGTCATGATGCCGCCCTTGGTCTCGATACCGAGCGACAGCGGCGTGACGTCGAGCAGCAGGACGTCCTTGACCTCACCCTTCAGCACACCGGCCTGCAGCGCGGCGCCAACGGCCACGACCTCGTCCGGGTTGACGCCCTTGTGCGGATCCTTGCCGGTGAGCTCGCGCACCAGGTCCGTCACGGCCGGCATCCGGGTCGAACCACCCACCAGGATCACGTAGTTGATGTCCGAGAGCTTGATCCCGGCGTCCTTGACGGCGTTGTGGAACGGCGTCTTGCAGCGCTCGAGCAGATCGGCGGTCAGCTGCTGGAACTGGGCGCGCGTGAGCTTCTCGTCCAGGTGCAGCGGGCCCTCTGCCGAGGCGCTGATATAGGGCAGGTTGACGGTGGTCTCGGTCGCCGCGGACAGCTCGATCTTCGCCTTCTCGGCAGCCTCGCGCAGGCGCTGGACGGCCATCTTGTCCTTGAACAGGTCCACGCCGTAGTTGTTCTTGAACTGCTTGGCCAGGTGCTCGACGATCCGCTGGTCCCAGTCGTCGCCACCGAGGTGTGTGTCGCCGTTGGTGGCCTTGACCTCGACCACTCCCTCGCCGATCTCGAGGAGCGACACGTCGAACGTGCCGCCGCCCAGGTCGAAGACGAGGATCGTCTGGTCGCTCTCCTTGTCCAGACCGTAGGCGAGCGCGGCCGCGGTCGGCTCGTTGATGATCCTCAGCACCTTCAGACCGGCGATCTCGCCTGCCTCCTTGGTGGCGGTGCGCTGGGCGTCGTTGAAGTACGCGGGGACGGTGATGACCGCGTCCGTCACGTCCTCGCCCAGGTACGCCTCCGCGTCGCGCTTGAGCTTCTGCAGCACCCGGGCCGAGATCTCCTGAGCGGTGTACCTCTTGCCGTCGATGTCGCCCGTGTCCGGGAAGCGCCAGTGCGCGTCGCCCATGTGGCGCTTCACCGAGCGGGCGGTGCGATCCACGTTCGTGACCGCCTGGCGCTTGGCGATCTCGCCGACCAGCACGTCGCCGCCCTTCGCGAAGCCCACGACCGACGGCGTGGTCCTGGCGCCCTCGGTGTTGGTGATGACGGTGGGCTCACCGCCCTCCAGCACGCTCACCACGGAGTTGGTCGTCCCAAGGTCGATACCGACTGCCCGTGCCATGTCAGATCTCCCTCCTCCACTCACACCTGCGGCAGCAGACACTTTTCAACACCGTGGTAAATCCTGAGTCGCCTCAAGTCAAGAATCCTTAGCGGAAACCTGTTTGCGGCGATGGGGACCGCGGGTGAACAGGACAGATGGGCGACTGGCGGCCCGCCGTCCCGGCCCGCACCCGGCGGAGCGTGTACGGACGTCGCACGGGTACCCGAGTGGCGACATGCCCATGTGAACCGTCGTCCCTGCGGGCGGCCCGCCCGGGGCCGCGGTGGCCGCTGCAGGAGGAGTGCCGTGGAGTGGTTCACCGACGCGGACTACTGGCTGGGCAGGCTCGGCTTTCAGCGCGGCCTGGCGGCCCTGTACTTCGTGGGGTTCCTCAGCACGGTCAACCAGTTCCGGGCGCTCATCGGTGAGCGCGGACTGCTCCCCGTCCCGCGATTCGTGGCCGGCGTTCGCTTCCGGCAATCGCCCAGCATCTTCCATCTCCACTACTCGGACCGCTTCTTCGCGCTGGTCGCCTGGACGGGCGTGGCCCTCTCCGCCGCACTGGCCGCGGGGGCGGCCGACCGCGTTCCCCTGTGGGCGTGCATGCTGATGTGGGCGGCCCTGTGGGTCATGTACCTGTCGATCGTCAATGTCGGGCAGACCTGGTACGCGTACATGTGGGAGTCGCTGCTGCTCGAGGCCGGTTTCCTGGCGATCTTTCTGGGCAACGAGCGAACGGCGCCGCCGGTCCTGGTGCTGTGGCTCCTGCGCTGGCTGCTGTTCCGGCTGGAGTTCGGTGCCGGGCTCATCAAGATCCGTGGCGACCCGTGCTGGCGTGATCTGACCTGCCTCTACTACCACCACGAGACCCAGCCGATGCCCGGTCCGCTCAGCTGGTTCTTCCACCGCCTGCCCAGGCCGGTGCACCGGGTGGAGGTCGCGGCCAACCACGTCGCGCAGCTCGGCGCTCCCGTCGCGCTGCTCACCCCGCAGCCGGTCGCGAGTGTGGCGGCCGGGGTCATCATCGTCACGCAGCTGTGGCTCGTCGCGTCCGGCAACTTCGCCTGGCTGAACTGGCTGACCATCGTGCTCGCGCTGCCCGCGATCGACGGAGCAGAGGCCGCGAAGGTCCTGCCGCTGCCCGGTCCTCCGGCCTTCCCCGCCACCCCGGCGTGGTACGAGGGCGTGGTGCTCGCCGTCACCGTACTGGTGGCCGTGCTCAGCTACTGGCCGGTGCGCAACCTGCTCTCGCGCCGCCAGATGATGAACTTCTCCTTCAACCCGCTCCACCTCGTCAACACCTACGGCGCCTTCGGCAGCATCAGCCGGGTCCGCTACGAGGTCGTGGTAGAGGGCACGGACGAGCCGGAGATCACCGACAGCACCGTGTGGAGGGAGTACCGCTTCAAGGGCAAGCCGGTCGACGTGCGCCGGCTGCCGCCGCTGGTGGCCCCGTACCACCTGCGGCTCGACTGGCAGATGTGGTTCGCCGCGATCTCACCCATCTACGCCCTGTCCTGGTTCGCGCCGTTCATCGGGCGGCTTCTCGACAACGACCGGGCCACCCTCAAGCTCCTGCGCGGCAATCCCTTCCCCGCCGCGCCGCCCACCTACGTCCGCGCCCAGCTCTACGGCTACCGCTTCACCGACCGGCACGACCTGCGAAAGAGCCGCGCCTGGTGGGACCGCACTCTGGTGGGCACCTACCTTCCGCCCGTGGCCAAGGAGCCCTGAGGACCGAGCGCCTTCCCCACTGCTCGTCCACGCGCGGCACCCCGGCGCGAACCCCGTGAGGAGGCCGCCGGTGAGCGTTTCGCCGAGGCGGTGTCCGCCTACGGCACGCTCCGCGGCCCCGTCCTGCGGGAGGCGCACGACGCAGAGCACGGTTCCGCTGCCGCGAGCACGTGGCAGTCGGTCATACGGTGGTGAGGAGGAGAGCTTCACTGCCCGTCGGGCCCGGCGCCAGGAGGTGTCAGAGGTGGCACGACTGCAGGTCGAGGGCGACGAGCTGGTGCTGCACCTGTCGGCGGCGGAACGGCTCGGCGCACGTCGGCGCGATATACGGGTGCCGTTGGCCGCCGTCGAGGACGTCGCCGTCACACGCGACTGGTGGCGCGCGCTGCGCGGGGAGCCCGAGACGGCCGTGTGGCTGCCGGGGACCTGCTTCGTCGGAGTGCGCAGGCACCCCCACGGACGTGACTTCGCCGCCATGCGGATGCCCAGACCGGTGGTGAGCGTGGACCTGCGGCCGCCGTCGCCCTTCGCGCGACTCGTGGTCTCGGACCCGGAACCCGAGGCCGCGGCTTCGGCCATCCGTACCGCCGCGCTGGACCGGAAGGCCACCGCGCAGCCGTCATAGGCCCTGACGCGACCTGGGCGTGGCCGGCCTCAGTCGACCGGCCACGTGTGGACGGGTGCGTTGAGATGCATGTAGTCGATGTACTGCTGCGTCATGCGCCGCAGCGCTTCGTGGTGGCCGACGTGGGACGAGTCGTCGATACGGTGGTACGTCTCCTTCTGCCACACCGCGCCGTTGCGCCCGGTGACGCACCGTTGCTCGATGATGCCCAGCAGCGGCTCCCGCCAGGCCGCGTCCATTCCCGAGAGCTCCAGCCCCCGGTGCGCGAGCGGCAGCAGACGCCTCAGAACGAGTTCGGACACCGGCACTTCGCCCATTCCGGGCCAGTACAGCCGGGCGTCGATGCCGTTCCGCGCCGCCGTGTGGAAGTTTTCCTCCGCAGCCGAGAACGACATGCGTGACCAGACCGGTCGGTCCTCCTCCACCAGGGCTCGGGTGAGCCCGTAGTAGAAGGCGCCGTTGGAGAGGGTGTCAGCGACCGTCGGGCCCGCGGGGAGCACGCGGTTCTCCACCCGCAGATGCGGTTTGTCGTGCGCGACGGCATAGACCGGGCGGTTCCAGCGGTAGATCGTGCCGTTGTGCAGGGTGAGTTCGGACAGCTCGGGGATGTCCCCACGCTCCAGGGTCTCCTTGGGGGGCTGATCGTCGCAGATGGGCAGCAGCGCCGGGAAGTAGCGCACGTTCTCCTCAAAGAGGTCGAAGACGCTGGTGATCCACCGCTCTCCGAACCACACCCGGGGCCGCACACCCTGCACCTTGATCTCCTGCGGGCGGGTGTCGGTGGCCTGCTCGAACAGCGTGATGCGGGTTTCGTCCCACAGTTCCTTTTCGAACAGGAACGGCGAGTTGGCGGCCAGCGCCACCTGGACCCCCGCGATGGCCTGCGCCGCGTTCCAGTAGTCGGCGAACTCCTCCGGGGACACCTGCAGGTGGAACTGGGTGCTGGTGCACGCGGCCTCGGGGGTGATGGTGTCCGCGTAGGTCCGCAGCCGGTCCGTACCGTCGATCTCGATCCGCAGATCCTCGCCACGGGCGGCGAACACCTGCTCGTTCAGCAGCCGGTAGCGGGGGTTCTCCGACAGCGCCGCCTCGCCGACGTCCGACTGGCGCAGGGTGGGCAGGATGCCGACCATGATCATATATGCGCCGACCGTCGCGGCGCGTTCGTCGGCGTGGTCGAGGGCGCCGCGGATCTCGGCCTCCCACGCGTCGGGCCCGCCGGCCGTCAGACGCCGCGGCGGAATGTTGATCTCCAGGTTGAACCGGCCCAGCTCGGTGGACCAGGCGGGGTCCGCGATGGCCTCGAGCACATCCCTGTTGCGCATCGCCGGCTCGGCATGGTCATCCACCAGGTTGAGCTCGATCTCCAAGCCGACCTGTGGCCGCTCGGACTCGAAGCGTGACTCGCGCAGCATCTGTGCGAACGCGTCGAGGCAGTCCTGCATCTTGATCCGGTACCGGCGGCGGTCCTCACGCGTGAACACCAGCGCCGGGACGTCCCGTCCCATCGGCCCTCCCGAGTCTCCTCGGCGGACACGTCACTACCAGACCAGAATCCCACCCGCGGGCAGCACTGACGAGGCGAAGCCGCCGTCCCTCTGCCCGCGGACAGCAGCCGGCGGGGAAGGCGGACGCGCGTAGCGGACGGCACCCGAGGCCCTCTAGCGGGGCGGCGCGGTGGTGCGCATCATAGGGGTGCTTGTACTGCACAGCATCCTCCCTGCTCTCCTGCGCATCTCCCTTCACAGGACCGTTGCGCAGTTGTCGTTTGTCATGGGCGCGCCAAAAGCGCGCCTCTTCGGAAGGGGACGCACCATGGCTTGCGGAACGACCAGCCTGTGGGCCGGCGAGACCAGCTGGTTCTGTTGTGGGAACGCCTGGGGCCCGTGCAGCAGCGCGGGCGGCGGCGCCTGCGGAACCTGCAGGTCCGCCTCGTACCACGGCGCCTGGCCCAACGCATCGCAGGCGTGCTGGGACATCACCCGGCCCGACCTGTGTGGCGAGAACATCCCCCGGCGCGGCTGCGGCTCGGTCATGAACGTCAGACACCAGTGCTCGGGCGCCACCGTGTGCATCACCATCACCGACTGCGGCCCGCGCACCAAGTCCTGGTGCGGCGAGGCAACCTGCTGCAACGGCGTGTGCCGCACCAACCGCGTGCTGGACCTCACGCCCGCGGCTTTCTCGGCCATCGGCAACCTCAGCTCCGGCATGCTGCCGGTCTACATCTACGAGTGAGGGGGAACCAGGACATGACCGCTCACCAGGCCATACCCGGCGGTGTCGGCCGCCGGCGCTTCCTCACCAACGCCGTCGTCGGCGGCGCCACCATCGTCGGCGCGACCGCGCTCGGCGGCATCGACGCCGACGCCGCCTTCGCCGCGCCCCAGCCCTCTCTCGACCCGGCGTTCGCCAAGTCCTCCTTCGTGGAGGGTCGGATCGTGCGCATCGACGGGGGCATGCTGCACGTCCTGGGGTCCCACGGCGACCGGGCCCGCGTACAGCTGACCAACGCCACCAGCATCTGGAAGGTGGAGCCCACCACCGCTGATGCGATCGAAGCCGGCGACGGTCTCTACGCGCGTGGAGTCCCGATGCCCGACGGCACCGTCGCCGCTGACGCGGTGTGGGTGAACATCGTGAACATGGCCACGACCATCCGCGGCATCGGGAAAAGCCGGCTGCACTTCTCCCACGGCAACCACGAAGTCGTCGGCAACGTCGTCCCGTCCGCCACCAGCGCCTCGTACGCCGGCCGGGCACTCACCTCCGACCTCTCCCAGCTCCGCATCGGACAGCACGCCCAGGTCCTGGGCGCGTGGCGGCCGTCCGACGACTCCGTCGACGTCGTGCGCATCTCCGTCGGGCACTGAGGGGGCAGGGGGAGAGATGGAGTCACTCACATCAGGTCTGGTCCCTGCGCTTGTGCCGCTGGTACTGGCCGGGCTGCTCGGATGGACCGGCGCGGTCAAGCTCTTCGGCCGCGGCACCGTCCGGCAGGCGCCCAAGACCGCGCTCGCCCGCATGCTGCGCAGCAGCGAACGGACGGTGCTCGCACTGCGCACCGTGGGGGCGGCCGAGCTGATCGTCGCCGCCGGATTGTTCGTACTGCCCGCGCTTTTGGGGGCGGGGGCGACGGCCGCGGCTGCACCGGGAGTTGCGGCGGCCGCCCTCGGAGCCGGCTTCCTCGGCTACCTCGCCCGGGCCCGGGCGACCGCCCCCGAGTCGTCCTGCGGCTGCTCGGCGAGCGACGACGCCCCGATCACCTGGCGCGCCTTCGCCCGTGCGGCAGCGGTGCTGGCAGGAGGGGCGGTGTCGGCGGCCGGCGCTCTCGGCGTGGCCGGGACGGCTGGAGGCAGTACGGATGCGGATGGTGTGGTGCGGCCCTGGTGGGCCGTGATTCAGGAACAGCCGTTCGCCTCACTGGGCTTCCTGCTGCTGTCCTCAGCAGTGCTGGTGGGGCTCTCGGCGGACCTCGACCGGTGGTGGCGGCTGCCGCTGCGCCGGTTCCGGCTGCGCCTGTTCGGCCATCCGTTCAACTCCGGCGCGGCGGACGGCTCCGCGGTCCCGGTCGCGGCGACGGTCGAGCTCCTGGAGCGTTCGCTCGCCTGGCAGGCCACCTCGCCCGTCGTACGGTCCGGCCTTGTGGACCACTGGGACGAGGACGGCTGGCGCGTCCTGCAGTTCACCGGCGTGTACGAGGAGGGCGAGGCGGCCCGGCCGGTCGCCGTGCTCTTCGCGCTCGACGCGTCGGCGAGCACGGACACGACGGTCGAGCCGGCCGTCCGGGTCGCCGTCGTCGACGCCGACACCGGCGAGGCGGTGGCCGCCGAACTCCTCTCGCCCGTGGTCCGCACCGGCCTGCCACTCGCCGGCTGACGGCTGTTGTTCGCCGGCGCCCACTGTGGGCGTCGGCGAACGGCCCAGGTGCGCGAGCACACTCATGGTCGCGCAGATGCACACCCTGGGATCGGTGCACCGGCAACCAGACCGGCACCGACCAGCCCGGCACCAACCAGAGCGGCTCAGCACAACGGAACCGGCGACCAGCCGGGGACCGACGAGAAGCCAGCCGTCAGCTCCGACGGGCCCGGCGCTGCTACGCGGGTCGGGGAGCGGCCCGGGCGTCGCTACTGGTGAAGCGGGTCGGGGGCAAGGGTGATGGTCATCCACGGCACGGCGACTTCACGGAAGCTCTGCCCGACAGGCTCAAGGCCGCTCTGCTCGGCGAGGCTGAAGGTCGTCACCATGATCATTTCCGAGCCGTCGGCGACGGAGACGAGGTGGGTCCCGCAGCGCGGGCAGAAGCCGCGGTGCAGTGTCGGGCCTGTTGACTGAACTAATTCATGAGTCTTCGCAGCTCAGGTTGGGTGTCTGCTAGCTTCCCGACGTGCTTGATGAGCAACGCCCGGAAGGGATCTGAGGGACTTCGTCCTGCCCGAGTTGGGCCGGCTACTGGAGACGGGAGACCCCTGGGAGCCGTACAGGGTGCTGGATCCGGTCGGGAGACCGGTGGAGCCCACCGTGCTGTACCTCAAGGAGCTGATGGCGAGGACTTGCCCTCCGGGCTGCTCATGCTCATCTGCGGAGACGTCATCCGTCCCGGCCTGCCGTGGATGCTCACCCGCACACACCGGTATCTCGCCTCCGTGATGGCCGAGATCCGAGACCCGGACGGGTTCGCGCGCCTGCACCAACTCGCCGCGGAAGGACCGGCCAGCTCACGCAAGGACGCCCAGATCGCCGCCACACGGATCGCCACCATCCTGGCTTGCAAGGGTGGAAGGATCGCCGACATCACGGTCGGCGACTGCGTGGAACTCGTCGACACCCAGCGACGGGTGCACGCCCGCGGCGGACAAAAGAAGGTCGACTTCTACCTACGGCTGCGGGACCTTGGGAACTTCCCCGAGGATGCCCCGGCCACAATCCGAGCCTTCGGGCTCGCCCTGGGCCAGCTGAGTATCGAAGAGCTGGTGGACCGCTACCGGATCCAGTGCCGACCAGTACGCAACCTATCGGTCGACTATCTGCGCGAACGCCAGCCGTCGCTGGACTTCGCCAGCCTGGACGCGATCTCACGCACACTCGCCGGCCTGTTCTGGGCCCGGATCGAAGCCCTGGCCCCGGGCATCGACACGCTACGACTGCCGCCGGCAGTGGCCCGCGCCTGGAAGGAGGACCTGAAGGTCAAGAAGCGCATGGTCACCGGCCCCGACGGCAAGAGTGTCGAGGTCGCCAGCCCGCGCCTCAATGCCAAGGACGAGCTCATGCGCGTCCGCGCCCTCTACCTCGACATCGCGCAATGGGCCGCCGAGGAACCAGCCCGCTGGGGTCCATGGGCCGTGCCCTGCCCGATCAGCGACGACGAGATCCACAAGGCGAAGGAACGCAAGCGGCGAAAAGCCCGGATGGACCAGCGCACCCACGAGCGACTGCCCGTCCTGCCCATCCTGATCAGCACCGCCGACCGGCGGCGCCGCGCGGCCGCCGACCTGCTCCAGGCGGCACGCAACACCGAGCCCGGGACTGTCATTATCCCGCCGGAACGATCGAGGCCCACCGGGCGTTCATCGCCCGCCGTCGATCCGCCCGCCCCAGCGAGGAGTACCGGATCCCGACTGAAGAAGAGTGGGACGCCTTCCTCGCCCACTTCGAGAAACGGAAGGTGTCCATCGGCACCTGCGCACGCGCCTTCGGGACCCCATGCATTCATGAGCACGCTTGCGTCAGATGCTCGCTCCTCCGACCTGACCCGGCCCAACGGGCACGGCTTGCCGAGATCCGCGACAACTTGATCGCCCGAATCGCCGAAGCCGAGACGGAAGGCTGGCTCGGCGAGGTCGAAGGTCTCCAGGTCAGCCTGGCTGGCGCCGAGGAGAAGCTCCGCCAGCTCGATCGGGGCCACGGGCAGCATACGGCCGTTGACCTTGGCATCCCCACCACGCGTGGTGATCGATGAACCCATGAAGGTGGGCTGCCGCATGGCCCTCAACCAAGATCGAGAACAAGTTCAAAGAACCGTGTATCAAACGCCTTTCAGAACACGATCAAGTGCCGCCCGGCCTGCAGGTCCCCAGTTCGGCTTGCCGCCGGGAAGGCCCCGATCTCCGTTCTGCCCCATGAGCATCAGGAAGAGGCTCTTCATAGCGGCCAGCCCGCGGGCGCGCCGGATCGCCGCCTCGTCTGCATGCGCGTACATGTCGAAGAACCGTGAGGCCGTGCCCGCGGGTAGCAGCACCCATGCGGCGGCAAGGTCCCACGCCGGATCGCCGGCGAACATGGCACCGAAGTCGACGATGCCCGAGAGCGTTCCGTCCGAGACGACGACGTTCGCGGGATGGAGGTCGCCGTGCACCCACACCGGCGGGCCCTCCCACGCGTGGGCCGCAACGGCGTCGTCCCAGACGGCCCGGACGTCGGCAGCGATGTCGTCGGGGGCAACGGCCTGGAAGAAGTTCTCGAAGCCGTCCGTGCAGTTCCGGGGATGGGCACCGCGGTCCGTAGCGATCGGCGCCTCGGCGGGCGCCTCCACATGGAGTGCACGGAGGAAACCCGCCAGCGTGTCGGCCGTGTGGGCGCCGCGGCTGATCGAGCCGTGGTCCAGCGGCTCGCCGGGAACCCACGTCATCACGGTCCAGTGCTTGGGGAAGCGCTCGGACGGTTCGCCGAACCGCACCGGGGTCGGCACCGGGAGCGGCAGGCGCGGGGCCAGCACGGGTAGCCACCGCCGCTCCTTGAGCTGGAGCTCCGGGGTGGGGTCCATGCGCTGCATGCGCACGGCCAACTCGTCCCCGAGGCGCCACATTTGGTTGCCCCAGCCGCCCGCCACCTCGCGGATGGCCAGCCCTGCAAGGTCTGGATGTTGCTCCTGCAGCAGGTCGCGGACCAGGTCTGCGGTGATCTCGATCTCGGTGTCGGTCATGCGAAGTCACAGTACTGAGGCGGCAGGCGGAGCGGCTCTCGCTCTCCGGAATGTCTCGCCGTGATTCCTCTGGCATCACCAATTCGGTTTCAGAGAGCTGCAGATCAGAGGCTTTGGGACGGAACGGCCCCAAAGTTCAGAGAAGCCTGTGTCCGTTGTCCCGTCCTCATCGTTCACGCGACGGAACGTCCGCGGCTCGTTGATCCGCGACAACCTCCTCGCGCGCATCCTGGAAGCCGAACGCGAAGGTTGGCTCGGCGAGCTCGAAGGCTTGCAGAGCAGCCTGGCCCACGCCGAGGAGAAGCTCGCCCAACTCGACGCGCAGATCTCCCGGCAGCAGGAGTCCGTCGACCTGGGAATTCCCACCTTCCGGGAGATCGTTGCTCGCACCACTGCGGTGGCCGCACCGCCGGAGCCTTCGTGACCTGGGCAGTTATCACCTCCGGCGATGCTCAGTGGACGCCGGCACCGATCGAAACCGATCGGCCAGAACGCGGCGCTGCAATCGTCATCCGACAAGACTCGCCCGATTCCCAACCGGCTAGACGCATTCCGATATAGGAATATGATGCTGCCATGGCACGAGCAGCGACGACATCGGACGCGTTCAACGCGATCGCCGAGCCGCAGCGCCGGGACATCCTGGCGCTGCTGCGGGCGGGTGAGCGGCCGGTGACCGACCTGGCCCAGGAGCTGGGGATGAGCCAGCCGCGGGCGTCCAAGCACCTGCGGGTGCTCCGGGAGGTGGGGCTGGTGCGGGTCCGCGGGGCGGGCAAGCAGCGCCTCTACGGCCTGGACGCCCGCGGGCTGCGGCCGGTCCACGAGTGGGTCGGCGGATTCGAGCGGTTCTGGAACGAGAGTTTCGACCGGCTGGACACCTACGTGCAGGACCTCAAGCAGACACGGCAGGAGGAATGACCGATGGCAGGGGCAAGGCAAGAAACGCGGGCGGAGCCGGCGACGGCCGACCGGGAGATCGTGATCTCCCGGGTCATCGACGCCCCGCGGGAGCTGGTGTTCGAGGCGTTCACCGAGGTCCGGCACCTGTCGCGGTGGTGGGGTCCGGAGGGGTTCACCACCACCACGCGGTCCTTCGAGTTCCGCGAGGGCGGGGAGTGGGACTTCGTGCTGCACGGGCCGGACGGGACCGACTACTCCGAGTGGATCCGCTGGCTGCGGATCGCCCCGCCGGAGCGGATCGCGCTGCTGCACGGTGAGTCCCGAGACGACCCGAACGCCTTCGAGTCGGTCCTGACCTTCGCGCCGGACGGCGCGGCGACCCGGATCGTGATGCGCACGGTGTTCCCCACCAAGGAACTGCGCGACGAGGCGGTCGAGAAGTACCACGCGATCGAGGGCGGCCAGCAGACCCTGAGCAGCCTGGCGGCCTACGTCACCGACCTCGCGCGGAAGGGGGCGGAGGGCTGATGGCCGGGAAGGTGTTCTTCAGCGTGTCGATGTCGCTGGACGGCTTCATCGCGCCCGAGTCCGTGCCCGTTGAAGACGAGCTCTTCGCGCCCGATAAGCAGGACGACCCGGACGTTCAGCGCTGGATGGCGCAGTGGGCGGAGCTGCAGCAGTGGCTGTTCCCGCTGCGGTTCATCCGGGAGAACCTGAAGCTGGGCGAGGGCGGCGAGGAGGGCCGCGACAACGACGTAGCGCGGGAGACGTTCGAGCGCACCGGCGCGAGCGTCATGGGCAAGCGCATGTTCGACCTCGGCGAGCAGTCATGGCCGGAGGAGGCGCCCTTCCACACCCCGGTCTTCGTCGTGACGCACACCAAGCGTGACCCGTGGGAGCGGCCCGGCGGCACCACGTTCCACTTCGTCAACGACGGCATCGAGCACGCCCTCGACCAGGCCCGCGAGGCCGCCGGCGACCGCGACGTCCGCATCGCCGGCGGCGGCGCGACGATCCTGGAGCACCTGAACGCCGGCCTGGTCGACGAGTTCTCGATCGCGCTGTCACCGGTGCTTTTCGGCGCCGGCACCCGCCTGTTCGACGGCGTGGACGCGTCCAGGGTCGCGCTGGAGCCGGTCCGTTCGGAGCCGTCGTCGCGGGTGACGCACCTGACCTACGCCGTGCACCCACGGTAGCCGCGCCACCACTCCACCCTAGCCACCCGAGCACCCACGGCGCACACGCTTGAATCAGCAGGCCACCACGGCCAACTGCGAATAGCCGCTTAGACGAGCTTCATCCACGCGGATGATCAACACCACCCCGACCCAGGCCACGAGCCACGCTCTACGGGCGGCGGGCCAGCAAGTGGGCGTCGAGGAAGCCCCGCTCGGACGCTGGGTCGTGGAGCAACCGAGCCACTGTGACGAGTCCGGCCCCGGCCAGCAACTCGGCAAACTGCTCCGCCGGCCAGCTATAGGCGGGCGCCACCTTGTGGTCGAAGCGGACCGGCTCCGGCCCCTCGGTCCCGAAGAAGGACACCAGGAGCAGGCCCCCTGGTGCCAGGACACGCACCTGCTCAGCGAGCAGCGCGGGCAATTCTCCAGGTGGGGTGTGGATCATCGAGTAGTGGGCCAGCACTCCGCCGAGCGCGCCGTCCTCGACCGGCAGGTCCTCCATTCGCGCTTCGTCGAACCGCAGCGCCGGATGGGCCCGCCGAGCGTGGTCGACCATGGCCGGGGAGAGGTCGAGCCCGAAGGCGTCCAGCCCCAAGTCGTGCAGCATGGCCGTCAGATGACCGGGTCCGCACCCGACGTCGGCTGCCCGCAGGTTCCCCATTCCACGCACGAGCTCGGCGAAGGTGCCGATCATGTTCCGCGCGAACGGCTGCGTCTCCAACTGATTAGCGAACATCGACGCATACAGCTCGACGACCCCGTCGTAGGCCGCCCTGGTCTCGTCCTGGTGTTTTAACACGGGAAGGAAACTAACACCCGCGCCACTCGCAGCCGTTCTCCGGCCCCAGACCGGCCCTTTCCCTCGGGACTGATCGTCCCGTCACCTGATCACGGGACGGGTGTGTCCAGCCAGTGGTGTAACTCGGTTGTCGGGTTCTAGCGGCGGGCGGCCGAGAGCCGTCCGTCGAAGGTGATGTCGAACGCCTGCAGCG
>NZ_JBEOVA010000052.1:0-39954 GCF_040295225.1 Streptomyces sp. NPDC002896
TACCCGGTGGAGCGCATGATGCGCGACGCGAAGATCACCCAGATCTACGAGGGCACCAACCAGGTCCAGCGCATCGTCATGGCACGCAACCTGCCGTAAGGCACAGCACGCGAGAAGGGCCCCGCCGTGGGGGTCCCCCCTGCTCGAGCGAAGTCGAGAGCTTGGGGGAGGATCGGCGGGGCCCTCTCTGCGTACTGCGCGGGCGGCTCAGTAGCCTCCCGACACCGTCACCTTCTCGTCGTTCTTCAGCTCGTTCACCAGCGTCTTGACCCTCGCGGTGTCCCACTGGAGGTTGCCGTTCGCGGCGTTGCCGGAGAGCGGCATGTTCATGGACTTGCCGTCCCCACCCGTGACGCCCTTCATCGCCCAGAACATGGACGCCAGGTCGAACAGGCTCATGTCCTTGTCGACGGTCAGCGTGTCCAGGCCGGCCCCCATCGTCGGATACAGCTTGAAGGGGTTCAGGATCGTGGACGGGGTCGCCGTCTGGCCGGCGAGGGCCGCGAGGAACTTCTGCTGGTTCTTCGTACGGTCCAGGTCGCTGCCCGCGAACGCGTACCGGGTGCGGACGAAGGCCAGGGCCTGCTCGCCGTTGAGGGTCTGCTTGCCCGCCTTGAAGTCGGCGCCGGAGTTCTTGTCCTTGAACGCCTTGGGGATGTCCATCTCGACGCCGCCGACCGCGTCGACGATCTTGGCGAAGCCGGCGAAGCCGATCTCGGCGTAGTGGTCGATGTGCAGGCCGGTGTTGTACTCGACGGTGCGGACCAGCAGCTCGGGGCCGTCCTCCGCGTACGCGGCGTTCAGCTTCACCTGGCGGCCCGTGCCCTGGAAGGTCTTGCCCGACTCGGATCCGACGAAGGTCGGGATCACCACGTTCGAGTCGCGGGGCAGCGAGACCAGCGTGTTCCCGTTGTCGCCGACGTGCAGGATCATCATCGAGTCCGTGCGCTTGCCTTCGGCGGAGCCGGTGTGCAGCTCCTTCTTCTCCTCGGCGGTCATGCCCTCGCGGCTGTCGGAGCCGACGATCAGATAGTTCGTGCCGTCGCCCGCCGCGGGCCGGTCGATGACCTTCGAGAGGTCCACCTCACGCTTGAGCTTGGAGTCGGCCCAGAAGTACGTGCCGATCGAGACCGCGAGCAGGACCACGACGAGGGTGAGCGAGCCGACCTTTATTCGGCGCCGCCAGTTCGGCCTGGGCCGTGCGGTGCCGTAGTAGTCGTAATCGTCGTCGCCACCGCCCCGGCGGCCGCCGCCCGAGCCGTAGACCTGGCCCGTGTTGTAGCCGCTGTCGTAGACGTCGCCGTCGGCGTATCCGTCCTGATAGCGCTCGCCGTTTCCGTACGCGGGCTGCGCCGGGACTCCGCCGCGCGGCGGAGCCGACGGGCGGGGGCCGGGAACCTGGCCGCGCTGCACACGACGCATCACACGGGCGCCCTCGGGATCTGCGCTCGCGCTGCCGCGTCCATAACGGTCGCCGCCGTTGTCACGGGTGTCGCCGGTCCATCCGCCTGGCCAATCGCTCATGCCGCCAAGTGTGCAGTCTCCGGCTGTGTCTCCCACAAGGTCACGTGGAAAATCACACCAGGGCTGTTGCAGAGCTGACACATATACGCCCGGCATAAGGTGGAGGCCATGACAGACCAGGCCCACGGCGCGGAATCCGAAATTCCGGGCGCCATTCCGGGCAAGCCGACATCGGCCTCCCGCACCACGCTGAGCCACATCATGACCCACAACGACACCAACCTCCTCGGCACGGTGCACGGTGGCGTGATCATGAAACTGGTGGACGACGCCGCCGGTGCCGTCGCCGGACGGCACTCCGGCGGGCCCGCGGTCACCGCGTCGATGGACGAGATGGCGTTCCTGGAGCCGGTCCGGGTGGGCGATCTCGTGCATGTGAAGGCACAGGTCAACTGGGTCGGCCGGACCTCGATGGAGGTCGGCGTCCGGATCATGGCCGAGCGCTGGAACGAGTCGAATCCGGCCCAGCAGGTCGGCTCCGCGTATCTCGTGTTCACGGGCGTCGACGCCGACGGCAAGCCCCGCGTCGTACCGCCGGTGATCCCCGAGACCGAGCGGGACAAGCGCCGTTACCAGGAGGCGCAGATCCGGCGCACCCACCGGCTGGCGCGCCGCCGCGCCATCAAGGAGCTGCGCGAGCAGCGGGCGGCCGAGGGCTTCGAGGACTGAGGCGCCGCGCCGGCAGTCCGACCAGGGGCGTACGGCCTTGATCCGGGGCACGCGGCTGTGATCAGGGGCATACGACCTGGTCGCCGGTGACCGTCGAGATCTTGTCCGGCTGCACTTCCTCCTCCTCGACCCGCACCGGCTTGACCTGCTTGAAGTCCGTGCCCGCGATCACCTTCAGGAGCGAGCCCTGGCCCTTGACGGGGCGCAGCTCGCTGCCCGGCAGCGCCGTGGCGAGGGACCTGGCCGAGCGGTCCCAGCGGGGGTCGTACGTGACGATCGTGCGCTTCACTGTCCGGTGCTTCGCGTTCACCGGCTCCTTGGTCGTCAGGAAGCCGGCGGAGCGCAGGGCGCTGTCGACGCGGCGGCCGAGGCCGGCCAGGCCCGTGCCGTTCTCGACCTGCACCCGGATCTGCTGGGGTGCGACATCGACGACCGTCGCCCGCGGTTTCGCGCGGGGCGCGGTCAGCGGCTTGTCCTCGCGCAGCGCCTCGAAGATCTTCTCGGACTTGGCGGTGTCCCACTTCAGGGTCGAGCCGATGCCCTTCAACTGCTCGTACCCGTTGATCGGCACCGTCGTGAACTCCGACGACTTCGGTGAGAAGCTCCTCATCGCATGCCCCAGCGCGAGCATCTCGTTCGCGCCGAAGCCCTTGTCCGCGCGCACCGAGCCGAGCACGGCCTCAGAGACGTCGCGGAACTTCACCGGGTTCAGCAGGACGTCGGTCGACGTGGCCTTGGCGATCACCGCGGCCAGGAAGCGCTGCTGGCGCTGCATACGGCTCAGGTCGGAGGCCGCGTCGATGTACCGGGAGCGCACGTACTGCAGCGCCTCGCCGCCTTCCAGCGTGTGGGTGCCGGGGGAGAGGTCGAGACCCGTGTGCGAGTCCCTGAGCGGTTTCGTCGTGCAGATCTGCACACCGCCGAGTGCGTCCACCGTCTTCATGAAGCTGGTGAAGTCGACCTCGAGATAGTGGTCGATCTTGAGATGCGTCATGTGCTCGACGGTGCGCACGGTGAGCTGCGGGCCGCCCTCCGCGTACGCCGCGTTGATCTTGACCGGGTGGGAGTGGTGCTTCATGCCGGTGGTCTCGTCGAAGTGCGCGGGCATCTCGGCGTACGAGTCGCGCGGCAGGCTCACGACGCTGGCGCGCTTCCGGTCCTGCGAGATGTGCACGATCATGATCGTGTCCGTGCAGTGGCAGGGGGCGCCGCCCAGCCGGTACTTCGCCTTGTCCTCCCAGGAGAGCTTGTCGCGCTCGTCCGTGCCGACCAGCAGGAGGTTCATGCCATGGCCTGGGGCGGGCCGGTTCTTCATGTCCTTGAAGGGGTCGACCCGCTCGATCACCCCCTTGTCAACGCTGGTGACCAGCGCATGCCCGATCCCGGCCGAGGCCAGGACCACCACCGAGAGGGTGGTCACCGCCCGCATGGCCCACTTGGGCCGCCGCCTGCGGCGCGCGGTCCCCGGAGGCTCGGGCGCCGGTGCCGGCCGCCTGCTCCGCGACGGCTGCGGCTGCGGCTGGGGGCGGCGCTGCGGACGGGCGGGCGAGCTGGACGGCGTGGGCACGAGGGGGGTACCTCCCAGTACGGTCCGGGGACCGAGACGGGCCGGGTGATCCCGAGCACGGTACGGCGATACGAAATGCGGCCTGCGGTAATGGCCCGGACGGCGCGCGTCCCTGTCCCCCGTTCGCGGTAACGTGGCCCCTCGATGTGCACATCCCGAGGCTGTGACATCGGCGGTTGCCCGCCGTGCGGCCCCGGACCCCGGCCGGTACCCCCAACGTGACGCAGGAAGACATGACCCACCCTCCCGCCGTATCCGTGATCATGCCCGTCCTCAACGAGGAGCGGCATCTGCGCGGAGCCGTCCACGCCATCCTTGCGCAGGAGTACGAGGGCGAGATGGAGGTGGTCATCGCGCTCGGCCCGTCCACGGACCGTACGGACGAGATCGCCGCCGAGCTGGTACGCGAAGATCCCCGGGTGCACACGGTGCCGAACCCCACGGGCCGCACCCCCGCCGCGCTGAACGCCGCGATCAAGGCATCCCGGCACCCGATCGTGGTGCGCGTCGACGGTCACGGCATGCTCTCGCCGAACTACATCGCGACCGCCGTCCGCCTCCTGGAGGAGACGGGCGCGCAGAACGTCGGCGGCCTCATGTACGCCGAGGGCGAGAACGACTGGGAGCACGCGGTCGCTGCCGCCATGACCTCGAAGATCGGCGTCGGCAACGCGGCCTTCCACACGGGCGGTGAGGCGGCCCCCGCCGAGACCGTGTTCCTGGGTGTCTTCCGGCGCGCGGCGCTGGAGCAGCAGGGCGGTTACAACGAGGAGTTCATCCGCGCCCAGGACTGGGAGCTGAACTTCCGTATCCGTGAGGCGGGCGGCCTCATCTGGTTCTCGCCGGAGTTGAAGGTCTCGTACCGCCCGAGGCCCTCGGTGAAGGCGCTCGCCAAGCAGTACAAGGACTACGGCCGCTGGCGCCATGTCGTCGCGCGCTACCACCAGGGCTCGATCAACCTGCGCTACCTCGCTCCGCCGACCGCCGTGTGCGCCATCGCGGCGGGCATCGTCGTGGGCGCCGCGCTCACGCCGTGGGGCTTCGTGATCCCCGGCGGCTATCTCGCCGCCATCGCGGCCGGGTCCGTGCCCGCGGGGAAGGGCCTGCCGCTGAAGGCCCGGCTGCAGATCCCCGTGGCCCTCGCCACGATGCACATGTCGTGGGGCTGGGGCTTTCTGACCAGCCCGCGGGCACTGGCGAAGAAGGTCATCGCGTCGCGGCGGCCGGCGGTCGTCAGCGAGGCCGGACCGGTCTGATTCCCGGGAGCGCTCCCTACAGTTGGTAGACGCACATCAGCCCCGGAACCTGAGCGTGATCCAGGGCTGATGCAGGGGAGGGATGTCAGCAAACGGAGCTGGTGGATCCTCCGGTCGAGTTCAGGTAGCCGGTGGCGTGCGTGCAGTACGCGGCGGTGTTGGCCGCAGGGCCCCACAGCTCGGAGCGCGTGGTGTTGTCCAGGGTCGCCCGGCCGTAGTCGGTGCCGGTGTCCGACTCGTTGACAATCTTCACATAAAGGTCCCAAGTGGAGTGCGTGTCGCGGTACTGCTGCCACACGTAAATGTAGGCGTAGTTGGAGCCGCAGCCGTAGTACTGCTTGACGGAGGCGGCTTCAATGCCTCCCACGGTCAGAACGCGCGTGGTCCCGATCTGGGAGACGCTCGAACACGAGGACGGCGTGGAGGCGGAGGCACTGGGGGCCGCGACGACGCCGAGGCCGATCAGCGCGGCGAGAGAGGAAAGGACTGTTCCGATCTTCTTGGTTATGTTCATGGGCCGGATGCTCGCATAAGAGATCAATAAGCGAAAGTCCCTTTTCTGCAAGGAAGTTGGCGCCGAGGTGCCCTGTGTGACGCGCCCGCCCCAGTCGCCGGCCGCGTCACCAACCTGTCCGGGGCGGGACACTTAGGACCAGGTGAAGGCCGGGTTCACGCGCATACAGGCCTTCTCGTACGCGCCGTTGAGTGCGTCGGCCGACTTCGGGGTCTTGTCGTCGTCCGCCGCTGCCTTGTACGTGTTCCCTTCGCGCCAGTCGGCGCCCACGACCAGCGTGACCCCGGAGACGTCGGTCGACTTCTCCACCGAACTCAGCGGCATGCCGAGGGACTTGGCGACCGTCTGGGCGTCGCCCTCCAGGTCGGCGCTCGGGTAGCGCACGACCGTCTTGTCCTCGGCCAGCAGCACCGACGAGTCGGCTGCCGCCTTGGTGAAGCCCTTGCCGACGAGGAGTTGCGCCACCGTGTTCGCGCGCCCGGTGACCGGGCCGAGCGCTGCGGTGCGGGTGCCGTTCTGGACCTGCACACCGATCTCGTCGTCAGCGGCGGCCGGGTCCTTCGACACCTCGTCCTTGTCGGACTTCTTCTTGTCCTTGCCGTCCAGGGAGATGTCCTCACGCACCAGGCGGAACAGCTTCTCGGCGTCGCCGGGCTTCGGGATGACGCGTGCGCCGCGGTACTCGTACGGCATCGTGGTCATGGTGATCCGCTTCGGCGACACCTGCCTCAGCTGGGTGCCGAGGTCGTAGAGCTTCTTCACGGTGCCGAGGCCGTCGTCGACGGTGAGCGCCTCGGTGGCCGTCTCGGCAAGGGCACGCAGCTTGCCGGGGCTGGTCAGGGTGGCGTTCTTGCGCAGCTGGCGGATCAGCGAGTTCATGTACTGGTGCTGGGCCTTGGCGCGGGCGATGTCGCTGCCGTCCTCGAAGCCGTAGCGGGTGCGCAGCCACTGCAGGGCCTGCTTGCCCTTGATATAGGTCGTGCCCTTCTCCAACTTCAGCCCGGAACCATGGCCCTGACGGTCCTTCGAGTAGATGTTGGCGCTTACGCAGACCGGGACGCCGCCGACCGCGTCCGCCATCGACACCACACCGGAGAAGTCGACCATCATGAAGTGGTCGATGTGGATATTGGTCAGCTTCTCCCAGGTGGCGACCGTGCAGCCGGGGCCGCCGCGGCCGAGCGAGTCGTTCGTCATCACGGGCACCGTGCTCGCCGGATACACGTGCTTGGTGTCCGGGTCGGTGCACTTGGGGACCTGCAGCAGCGTGTCGCGCGGCATGCTGATCACGGACATATTGCTTCTGTCGGCGGACAGGTGCAGCAGCATCTGGACGTCCGCGCGGGGCGTGCCGCCGAAGGTGTCCCTGGCACCGCCGAGTTTCTGGTTCTCCTTGGTGTCCCGCGCGTCCGAGCCGATGAGCAGGATGTTCAGCGGGGTCTGGCCCGCGGCGTTCGCCTTCGCCTTGGCGGGCCTGTCCTTCTCGTCGCCGAGGTTCAGGTCTTCCTTCTTGAGGTTGCCGTTCAGGTGCTCGTAGTAGAGATAACCGGCACCCGCGGTGCCGAGTATCAGCACCGCCAGAACGGTGGCGAACCAGCGCAGTATCCGGCGTCTGCGGCGCGGTGGCCGGGGCCCGCCCGCGCGCCGGCGACCCCCGCCCCCGCCGTGCCGTCCGTGCTCCCGCCGCTCTGGCTCGGGCTCGTCGTCCCCCCGGCTCCGGCCTTCGTACAGGGTCTCGTCCCAGCCGAGCGCCTCGGCGTCCCGGACACGTGGTCTCGATCTCTCCCTGCGTACGCTGCCCTGCCCCATGTCGTGCCCCTCCCCACCCCTGTGCCTTGTGCAGCGGCCGCCCTGTTAGACGCAGGACGGCCGCTTCAGGTCACTTGGCACACACTGTTTTGTCCGCCTGGACGTTCTGGACCCCGTCCGTCGCCTTCGACGGATCGTCGGCCGTCACGCCGGCCCCCTTGTAGTCCTTGCCGAGCACCAGCCTCATCGCCGGCAGGCCCTGTGCGGTCGTCTCGCTCTCCCCCGGCTTGAGCTGGGACGCGGTCAGCCCCATGATGTCGGCGAGCTTGCGCGCCTGGTCGGCCTGGTCGGGCGCGTACTCGAGAGTCGTGGTCTTCTGCGTCTTGTCCGCGTTGCCGAGCTGGCTGGACTTGAGCACGCCCTCTTCGTTCTGCAGCCAGGTGAGGGTTTCCTGGGCGGAACCGGCGGCGGCACCGCCGTTGTAGATGTTGACCCGCACCTCGGAGGCGGCGGAGCGGGAGCCCTTGAGACGGGCCGCCACCTTCGCCTTCTCCTGACTCTTCACCTTCGTGAGGGAGATGTCCTCCTTCATGTAGGTGAACAGCGTCTTCGCCTTGGACTCGATGAGCGACACCGTCGCGCCGTCGGGGTTGTCGGCGACGGGCGCCGTGGCGAAGGTGAGGTTCTTGGTGTTGACCTTGCCGATCTCCTGGCCCAGGGCGGCGAGCTTCTTGATGTCGGCGATCTTGGAGTCGACCGTCAGCGCCTTGGTGCCCGCCTCCGCGAGGTCGAGCATCTTCGACGGACTGGTGAGCGTGTCGTTCGACTTGAGCTTGCGCATCAGCGAGCTGAGGAACTGCTGCTGCAGCTGGATACGGCTCAGGTCACCGCCGAATCCCACGGAATGGCGCGTACGGACGAAGGCGAGCGCCTGACTGCCCTTGATGGTGTGCTTGCCCTTGGAGAGCTTGAGGTGCGACTTCGGGTCGTTTATGTCCTTGGCGAGGCAGACCTCCACGCCGCCGACCGCGGTCGACAGCGTCTTCACCGCGTTGAAGTCGGCCACCATGAAGTGGTCGGGAACCAGGCCGGTGATCTCGGTGACCGTGCGCATCGTGCAGCTCGGCGTACGGCCTTCCTGGCCGAGGCTCTCGTTGAAGCGGGTCTCCGCGGTGCCCGGGATGGTCTTTTTGGTGCCGTCTTTCTGCGTGGTCGGGCAGTCCGGGATGTTCACGATCAGGTCGCGCGGAATGCTCAACGCGGTCGCGTTCGTCCGGTCCTTGGAGACGTGGAGCAGGATCGTGGTGTCCGCGTGACCGACGCTGCCGGAGTCGCCGTAGCCCTCGTTGCCCTTGCCGGTGCGTTTGTCGGTGCCGATCAGCAGGATGTTGATCGCCCGGTCCTTGCTGAAACCGCCGGTGCCCGCGCCGTCGTCGGGGAGAGCGGTGATGTTGTTGTTGAGGTGCTCGTAGTAGAGGTACGCGGCCGCCGAAGTTCCGACGAGGACGAAGGCCATGATGCCTCCGGTCCAGATCAGTACCTTCTTCGTCTTCGACTTCTTCGGCCGGCCCTTGCGGCGGCTCGGGGGCGGCTCGGGCGCCCGTCGCCTGCGGGGTCCGGGCACTTCGGGGCCGCGAGGCGCCGGAGTGTCCCTGACCGGGGCGGTGCGCCCTCGCGGGGCGGCTGGTGCACCCGCGGGTGAACGAAGCTGAGGGCCGGGGCCGCCGCGGGATCTGCGGGGGCCCGGGACTGATGATTGCCCACCGGAGGGGGTCAGTCGCAGTTCGTAGTCACCGGTGTCGGGGTTCAATACCCACTGGTCTGCGGGGTCGATGTCGTCCGCCCGCCAACGGCCTTGCGCGTCCACGGTTGTCTGAGTCCTCCGTCGGGGCCACGCGGCGCCTTCCCCCCTCAAAAGGCGCTCGGTCGGTCGGTGAAACAGTGCGCGACCTCGAGGCCTGGTGCACCGGACCGCTCACACTATCCGCCCAGTTCAGCGTCCAGCGACGGCGGTGACAAATTACACGTCCCTACAACCGGGCAATCCGGTGCAATTCCTGGAAGACATTTTCACGGGGTTGGCGAGTGCTTTACCCGCAGCTGTCGTCGGCCGCCGTGTTCCCGCGAAATATGGAGGGCGGGTTCGTGGCCCCTTCGTCCCCTTCCTCCTTGTCCGACCGGGGTGTCACGGCCACCGGCGCGTCCCTGCGGAGCTCGGCGAAGAGCTGGTCTGCGGCGGGTTCGACTAGTTGGTCCCGGTTCGCGTTGTATGCGTAGGGTGCCCGGGGAACCGTAAGGAACTGCACCCGTTCCGTGGGGATGTCGCGCATGCTGCGTACCAAGTCGTAAAGACCTCGCAGACTTCCCAAGCCCGGATCCGTGGTCAGCGACGAGGTCGCGGCATCAAGCACCGGATAGAGCTTCACCGGATTGAGCAGTACGTCGTTGCTCCGCAGCTTGTTGACGACGGCGCCGAGAAACTGCTGCTGGCGGTCCATGCGCTCGGTGTCGCTGCCGTTGCCGAGGCTCTTGCGCGCACGTACGAAACCGAGGGCCTCTTCGCCGGTCAGCCGGTGGCGGCCCGCATCCAGCTTCACCTGGGCGTCCGGGTCGTCGATCGGCTCCGCGAGACAGACGTCCACGCCGCCCAGCGCATCGACCATCTTCGTGAAGCCGCCGAAGTCCACGACCATGTGGTGGTCGATGCGTATGTCGGTGAGCTTCTCGACGGTCCGGATCGTGCAGGCCGAGCCGCCCGCCTCGAAGGCGTGGTTGAACATCGCGAACACCGGCGCGGTGCGCGTGCCGTCCGGCTTGTGGCAGCTGGGCACGTCGACCATCAGGTCGCGGGGTATGGAGACGGCGGTCGCGCTCTGCCGGTCTGCGGCGAGGTGCAGCAGGATCGTGGTGTCGGAGCGCGCGGTGCCCGAGTCCCGGCCGTACTTGCTGTTGCCCGCGCCGGCGCGGGTGTCGGAACCGATCAGAAGTATGTTCTGCGCGCCCTGCACCAACGGCTCCGGGCGCTCCTTCTCGTACCGCTTGAGCTCCTCGGCCGCCTGCATGTCCTTGGTGATGTTGCCGTTGAGCTTCTCGTACACCGCCCATCCGGTGCCGCCCGCGGCGAGTACGAAGACGGCCGTGCCGAAGGCGGTCCGGCGCAGCCACCGCTTCCGCCGCTGCCGCCCGCGCCCGCCCGCGGCGGAGGCGCCTGCACCCGGGCCCAGTACGGATCGCCGTCCGGCGGCCCCCGGGCCGGGAGGTGCGGCCGCGCGCGCCTCAGGGCCGGACGTGGGCTGTGCCGACCCCGTCGACCCAGGCGTTTCGCCGTCCGGCTGATCAGCTCCGGAAGGCGTGCCGGCGGTGTCGGTCACGTCTGCCTCCACCCCTCGTGGCGTCCCCTGGCGTAGGTGGTGCTCTTACGACCATGACGCGGGGCGGGCGCGGGGGCCTGCGGACCGGGGTGTCGGCTGGGCCGAACGGGTTATCCAGCCCGTCCGGCGTTTGAGGACGAGCCCGAAGGCGATTCGGGGGTGCGGGGGCGGAGCCCCCGGCGGGCGCCCAGAGGGACTGCGCGGCCTCAGCGCGCGGTCGCCGTCACCCGCTCGCTCTCGATCCGCTTCTCGAGCCCCTCCGCGCCGAGCCGGTCCACGTGCCGGCACAGGACGACGGAGCCGCCCGTCGCCAGCGGCGCGTACAGCCCGGCGCTCAGCCCCTCCCAGGTGTCGTACGGCAGCGTGGACAGCAGCCGCGATCCGGGGCCCGTCAGACCGAGACCGGCCGCATCGCCGAGTGCGCGCTCGACCACCTCGGCGCCCGACAGCTCCGCCCCGGCGACGATCAGTGCGGGCTCCTCCGGGTCCACCGGCGCGTACGGCGCGAAGCGGTCGCCCTGGCTCGGCACCTCGACCGCGTAGTCCATGAACCCTTCGGGCGGCTGCGGGAACCGGCCGCCGAGCGGACGCAGCGCCAGCGCCACGCGTTCCCCGGAGCAGGCGCGCGCCGCGTCGAGCGAGTCGGGACCGCTGACCACGAGATCGGCGGCCGCCGGGTTGCCGCCGACGTCCGCGATGACGCCCACCGACGAACAGGCCATGAGCCACGCCGCCGTCTGCCAGTGCGCGGGCAGCAGCAGCGCGAGCCGGTCGCCGGGCTCCGCGGCAAGGTCGCCCTGCAGCAGATTGGCCGTCTTGGCCACCCAATTGGCGAAGGTGGCCACGGACAATTCGACGCGCTCGCCGGTGGCGTCGTCGTAGAAGGTCACCAAGGGGCGCGCCGGGTCCGCGGCGAGCGCGGATCGCAGCAGGTCGGCGGGGGTGCGATCGGTGGCGTTCACGCCGCAAGGTTACGCGTCCCGATGGCTGGAGCGTGCGCCCGGCCGGGGGATCGCCGGTCCTGCGGTGGCTCGATTTCAGCCGACGGGCCGTCAGCATTCCATAGACAGAAATATCCCGCTATGTACAACATCACGTGCATGCGTGGAATCCTTGCCTCCTCCATCGGCGTCACATGCGCGACAGCTCTCGCGCTCCCACTCGCTCTCCCGTCCATCGGCGCCCAGGCCGCCACGGCCGTCCCGCTGAGGGCCGATCCACTGTCTCCCCCTCGCGGCACCGCACCGGCGTCGTCCGGTGTTACGGCGGACCGTCCCGCTGTGCCTCTTCCCGGCCTCGGCCCCGCGGCTGCCGTCCCCGGCGGCAGGGGGCTGTTCGGCTCTGCTGAGCGCGGGCCGGGGCTGGTCGGCTTCGGTGACCGCGGCCGGACCACGGTCGGTCCGGTGGCTGAACCCCGGGCAGGTGAAGGCCGGGCAGCGGGTGACCCGGCTGCCCGTGCCCCCTCCGCCGGCGCCCAAGTCCCGTGGGCCTCCCAGGAGTCCATTCCGTCTGAGGAGTCCAACCCGCTCGAGGAATCCAACCCGTCCGAGGAGTCCGTCCCGTCCGAGGAGTCCGTCCCGGGCAGCACCCAGTCACTTCCGCTCGCACCCCTGCCATCCCCCCGCTCCTTCGGCCCCCGTGCCCGTTCCCTGGGTTTCGCCGCCGGTTCGTTCGGTTCCCGGGCCGCCGCTCAGGGCCTGCCGGAGCGCGATGTCCGGCGTTTCTCGCTCGTGGGCGTCGTCTGGGACAACCCGGACACCGAGCTGCACGGCCGGGTCCAGGTGCGCACCCGGGCCACCGGCACCAGCACCTGGTCCGACTGGCAGGACCTGGACACCCACAACCTCGAGCACGCCGCCGACGCCGGGAGCGCCGAGCGTGCTTCGCGCCGGGTCCGCGGATCCACCGCACCGCTGTGGGTGGGCGATTCGGACGGGGTGGAGGTCCGCGTGAGCCCGGAGACCCCGACCGAAGAGCACGCCCCGGAGCACGGCACAGCGCTTCCCGAGGGCATGCGCCTCGAACTCGTCGACCCCGGCGACGAGTCGTCCGCCGGGCAGGCTCCCGCGGCCGGACCGCAGGCCGCTCCCGCGGACGAGCACCCTCCGCAGGGCGCGCTCAACGACGAGACGCCCGCGGAGGACGCTCTCAACTCGCCCGGCGTCCCCAGCGCCCCCGACTCGCCCGGCGTCCCCAGTGCCCCCAGCCCGCGCAGCGCAGCCAGGGCGCCCGGCTCACTTGGCGCGCCCGGCGCCCAGGGTTCACCGGACGCCACCTCCCAGGGCGCCACACGCCACGTACCCCTGACGCCCGATCAGACGGCATCCGCCGCCAACGCAGGCCTCGGCCCGCTCGGCGCCGACGTCATCCAGGCGCTCAGCAGGACCCAGACCCGGGACGGGCTCATCGCGGCCCCGGGCAAGGCCGGTGCCGCAGGGGCGAGCCCCTACATCGGCCCCCGCCCGCGCATCATCACGCGCAAGGGCTGGCGGGCGGACGAGAAGCTGAGGGAGCGCAAGTTCCTCTATACGAAGACCGTGCAGGCGGCGTTCGTGCACCACACCGCAACCGGCAACAATTACCGCTGCTCACAAGCCGCTTCACTCATCCGCAGTATTTATCGCTACCACGTCAAGAGCAACGGCTGGCGTGACATCGGCTACAACTTCCTCGTCGACAAGTGCGGAAACATCTACGAGGGCCGCGCCGGGGGCGTGGAGAAGCCCGTCATGGGCGCACACACGCTCGGTTTCAACACCAACAGCATGGGCATCGCCGTCCTCGGCACCTTCACCAGATCGAAGCCGCCCGCCGCGGCCGTCACGGCTGTGGCCAGGCTGACCGCATGGAAGCTCGGTCTCTTCGGTGCCAATCCGTGGGGCTCGACGGTTCTCACATCGGGGGGCAGCAACAAGTACAAGAAGGGCAGGAAGGTAAGGCTCCGCGTGATCTCGGGGCACCGGGACGGCTTCCTCACCGAGTGCCCGGGTGCAGCCCTCTACCGGCAGCTAAACGGGCTCCGGATCGCTTCGGCCCGCTTCCAGGGCCGCTGACCGACCTGGGAACACAGCACCGCTGCGGCGCACGACCGCACCACTGCCGCACCACTGCGGTGCACTTCCGCACACCGCGGACTCTCGCCGCGGGCTGAACAGAACAGCTGCTCGGTACAACCGCACGGTCTGCATACACTGGCCGGCCGAAAGAGTATTCGGCCGGCCCCAGCAGGAAGCAGAGACGACAGGTGACTGAAGCGATCCTCCTGGTCGGCGGCAAGGGCACACGACTGCGTCCGCTCACGGTCAACACGCCGAAACCGATGGTCCCGGCGGCGGGCGTGCCGTTCCTCACGCACCAACTGGCCCGCGCAAGAGCCGCGGGCGTCGAGCACATCGTCCTGGCGACCTCGTATCTGGCCGAGGTCTTCGAGCCGTACTTCGGCGACGGCTCCCGCCTCGGCCTGCATCTCGAGTACGTCACCGAACGCGAGCCGCTGGGCACGGGCGGCGCGATCCGCAACGTCGCGTCGCGCCTGCACGGCGGCCCGGACGATCCGGTGCTGATCTTCAACGGCGACATCCTGACCGGACTGGACATCCCCGCCCTGGTCTCGGTGCACGAGTCGTCGGGCGCGGACGTCTCCCTGCACCTCACCCGGGTCGAGGACCCGCGGGCGTACGGCCTTGTCCCCACCGACGGCACCGGGCGGGTGACGGCCTTCCTGGAGAAGCCGCAGACGCCCGAGGAGATCGTCACCGACCAGATCAACGCGGGCGCGTACGTGTTCCGCCGCTCGGTCATCGACACGATCCCGGCGGGCCGCCCTGTCTCGGTGGAACGCGAGACGTTCCCCGGGCTGCTGGCCTCAGGGGCGCACCTCCAGGGCATGGTCGACTCCACGTACTGGCTGGACCTCGGTACACCCCAGGCCTTCGTACGCGGCTCCGCCGACCTCGTCCTCGGCAGGGCCCCTTCGCCGGCGGTCCCGGGCCGCTGCGGCGACTGCCTGGTGCTGCCATCGGCGCGGGTGGCGCCCGACGCCAAGCTGACCGAGGGCACGGTGATCGGCGAGAACGCCCTCATCGGCGAGGGCGCCCGGATCTCGGGCAGCACGATCCACGCCGGCGCCGTCGTCGAACCGGGCGCCGTCATCACGGACTCCCTCATCGGCGCCGGAGCCCGCATCGGCGCCCGCACGATCCTCTCGGGCGTGGTCGTGGGCGACGGCGCACACATCGGCCCCGACAACGAACTGCGGGAGGGCGTGCGGGTGTGGTGCGACGCGGAGCTCCCCGCGGGGGCGGTGCGGTTCTCGTCGGACCAATGAGCCCCGTACCGCGTTTGCGGGCAGGCGTTGCGCAGGGCTGGGGGCACCTCCCACGCCCTTAAGGCAGAGGGGGAGGTTGGGTACAAACGCCCCACGCCCGCACCCGACGACGAAACCTGTGGGCCCGGGGGCCCGGGGCGAAGCCCCGGTTTTTCGGGGAAGGGGCGGGCTGGGGGAGAAAACACCGCATACCCTCAGAGGGCACACCGACAACCCCAAGGACCCCAACCGTGGCAGGCCGCTTCTCCCCCCGCCCCGCCGTCACCCGCACAACACTGCGAGGCGGCGACACGGCCATGCCCACAGAGCCCGCAGAAAGCCACCCCACAGCGCTCCCCCACCAGCGCCCCGCCCCCCGAACCCGCCGCTGGACCCCACCAGGCCCCCTGAACCTGGCCCTCGTACTGGGCCCCCTCCGCCGCGGCCCCGGCGACCCCACCTTCAGACCCACCCCGGACGGCGCCATCTGGCGCACCAGCCGCACCCCGCAGGGCCCCGGCACGCTTCGGGTCTCCCTGCACCCGGACGCCGCCGAGGCCGAAGGTGAGGCGTGGGGCCCCGGCGCGGAATGGCTGCTGGACCAACTCCCGTGCATGCTGGGTGAGTTGGACGACCCGTCGGCCTTCACCCCCCGCCACCGCCTGCTCGCGCTCACCGAGCGCCGACGGCCGGGTCTGCTCCTCACCCGTACCGGCCTGGTCATGGAGTCTCTGATCCCGTCGATCCTGGAGCAGAAGGTCACGACGGACGAGGCGTACCGCGCGTGGCGGCTCCTGGTGCGCAGGTTCGGCGAGCCTGCTCCGGGCCCGGCCCCCGACCGTATGTACGTGATGCCGGATCCGCGTACCTGGGCGCTGATCCCGTCCTGGGAGTGGCACCGCGCGGGCGTCGACAACAAGCGCGCCTCGACCATTCTGCGGGCGGTCCGGGTCGCCCGGCGGCTGGAGGAGGCGGCGGCCATGGAACCCGCGAAAGCCCAGGCCCGCCTGGAACTGATCCCCGGCATCGGCCCCTGGACCTCCGCCGAGACCGTGCAGCGCAGCAACGGCGCCCCGGACGCGATCACCGTCGGAGACCTGCACCTCCCCGGCATCGTCGGCTACGCCCTCGCGGGCGAGCGGGACGCGGACGACGCGAGGATGCTGGAACTGCTCGAGCCGTACGCCGAGCAGGGCCAGCGGCACCGCGCGGCCCGGCTGATCCTGCTCAGCGGCCACGCACCACCGCGCCGCATGCCCCGCATGCCGCGCGCCAACATCGCGGCACTCTGACCGACCAGCCCGGCGCACCTCGACGAACGCGTCCAGCGCACCCCGACGAACGTCCAGCGCACCCTGACAAACGTCTAGCGCACCTCGATGAAGGCCGTCGCCTCACGCGCGGGCCGCGCCTTCGGCGGTTCGGCCGCGTGCCCCACGGCCACCGCCCCCATCGGGTCCCAGTCCTCCGGCAGCTCCAGGACCTCCCGAACGACATCGCGGCAGAACATCGTCGACGACACCCAGGCGGAGCCGAGCCGCTCGCCGGCCAGCGCGACGAGGAAGTTCTGCACGCCCGCGCCGGCCGCGACGACGAACATCTCGCGCTCGGCACCGTCCCGTCGCGGGTCGCCGTACGTGTGCGCGCCGTCCGTCACGAGGCAGGGCACCACCAAGTAGGGCGCATTGCGCAGCACGTCGCCGCGCCGGACGCGCTTAGCGATGGACTCCTCGGACTTGCCGTCGCGCCGCAGATCCGCGAACCAGGCGTCCCGCATCGCGTCGAGCAGCCGCGTCCGCGACTCCGGTGACTCGAGCAGGACGAAGCGCCACGGGGTCGTGTGGTGCGGCGCAGGCGCGGTCACGGCGGCCGCGACCGCGCGCCGTACCGCACCCGGGTCCACCGGCTCGTCCGTGAAGGCGCGGACGGTACGCCGCTGGGTCACCGCCTCACGCACGGCCTCCGACGTGCCGAGCCGGAACATGTCGTCACGGGCGGAACGGACCATCGCCCGGGCCCCCTCGGCCTCCTCAGCCACCACGTGGGGGAGGCCCCGGACCACCGCGACGGGCAGTCCTTCGGCCTTGCCCTTCACAAGATCCCCCGCGGCGGCCAGCTCGTCCGCGGTGGCGACGACGGTCGCGCTCAGCGGATTGCCGTACGCGTCGGTCCCGCCGCGCAGATCGTCCAGCACACGCACGCCCGCGGCGCCGATGGCGACATCCGTCAGACCGTTGCGCCAGGGCCGCCCGAAGGTATCGGTGACCAGCACGCCCACGTCGACGCCGAGCGCGTCGCGCAGCCCGTCCCGGACCGCCCGCGCCGACGCGTCGGGGTCCTCGGGCAGCAGCAGCACGGTCCCCGCGGGCGTGTTGGAGGCGTCGACCCCGGCCGCGGCCATCACCAGGCCCTGCCGGTTCTCGACGATACGAAGGGTCCCGCGGCGCGCCACGACACGTACCGTCTCGGCGTCGATGGCGGACTCGCGCGAGTCGGCGGCCATGATGCGGCCCTCCGCCTTGGAGACGATCTTCGAGGTGACGAGGACGACGTCGCCGTCCGCAAGACCCGGCTCCGTGGCCGCGATGAGCTTGGCCAGATCGTCGCCCTCACGCACCTCGGGAATCCCGGGCAAGGCCCACACCCGGAAGCCCGCCGCAGCGGCCGGCGCATGCGCACCGCCGCCTTCGTCAGCCACCGCATACCTGCCGGTCAGGCCACCGGGCTCGCCAGCACCACCGGCGGCACCAGGGTCGCCAGCACCACCGGCGGCGACAACACCGTCGTCGGTCACCCCACGCCCGCCGGCCGCACCCCCCACGCTCGTCATCCGCGGACCTCCTCCGCCAGCGTGAGCGCCTCGCGGGCCATCTGTGCGGCGGCGTCGACGTCGGTCATCATCAGCGGCACCGCGCGGCAGCGGATGCCGGCGGACTCGACCCGCTCCACGGAGCCCGTGTCGACGGTGTCCACGAGCCATCCGTCCAGCAGCCCCGAGCCGTAGTGCTCGGCGACCGCGGCGGCGGTGGACTCCACGCCCACCGCGGCGAGGACCTTGTCGGCCATGCCGCGCACGGGCGCGTCCCCGACGATCGGTGAGAGGCCCACGACCGGAACGCCCGCGTCGGCGATCGCCTCGCGGATCCCCGGCACGGCGAGGATCGTGCCGATGCTCACGACCGGGTTGGACGGCGGGAAGAGGACGACATCCGCCCCGGCGATGGCCTCCAGCACGCCGGGCGCGGGCTTGGCCTGCTCGGCACCGACCGGTACGACCGCCTCGGCGGGCACGGACGCGCGCAGGCGCACCCAGTACTCCTGGAAGTGGATGGCCTTGCGCTCGCCGGAGCCCGCGGCGGAGCCGCTATCGGGCAACGTGACGGCGACGTGCGTCTCGATGCGGTCGTCGGACATGGGCAGCAGCCGCACACCCGGCTTCCACCGGTCGCACAGCGCCTCGGTGACGGCACTGAGCGGATACCCCGCGCTCAGCATCTGCGTCCGCACGATGTGCGTGGCGAAGTCGCGGTCGCCGAGGCCGAACCACTCGGGCCCGACGCCGTACGCCGCGAGCTCCTCCTTGAGGTGGAACGTCTCGTCCGTACGCCCCCAGCCCTGCTCCTCGTTGATGCCGCCGCCGAGCGTGTACATCACCGTGTCCAGGTCCGGGCAGACCTTCAGACCGAAGAGGTGGATGTCGTCCGCGGTGTTGCCGATGACGGTGATGTCGGCGTCCGGGACGGTCTGCTTGAGACCGCGGAGGAACCGGGCACCACCGATGCCGCCTGCCAGAACCACAATGCGCATGCCGTCAGTCTTGCAGGCGGGTACGACACCGCGTGAGCCGGTTACGGAGCCCTGCCCGACGGGGGCCTCGCGGCGCCGCCACGCCGTCACGCCGTCACGCTGTCCTCCGCGTGCCGGGACGCGCACCGCGCCGCGTGCATCGGCATCTCGGTCAGGCCCGGGTAGTAGATGTGCAGGCTGACGGCCGGTTCGAGGGAGTCGTTGACGACCTCGTGGACATACCCGGGCGCGAAGACCCGCTGCGCACCCGCCCCCAACGCGCGCGTGCCGCGCTCGGTGCGCTCGGTCAACTCCCCGTCCAGCACGGTCAGTACGCCGGACGAAGGGCCGTGGTCATGCAGCCCGCTGCCCTGCCCGGGCACCCAGGAGAGCAGCCACACCTCGTAGCCGGGCCCGGTGCGCAGCCGGTGGTACCAGCGGGAGGTGGCGTCGTACTGGACCAGGTGCTCCCACTGCGCACGGTCGGCGGCGATGGAGCGCGCGAGACCGGCGAACTCGGCGACGGTGACGGGGTGTTGACGGGCGGGCTGGAGGAGGTGGGGCACCTCGAGGATGTCGCCGGCGATCTGGAGGTCGCTGTCGCTGTTCATGGATGCGGTGGTTCCTCGGCGGAAGAGTGCTGAATGTCGTGGGGGGCCGCCCGTGATCAGCGACGGAAGGTCGCCGTGGCCGGGCGGTGGGTGCCCGGTGGGAGGGCGGGAGGGGACAGCCGGAGCGAGGTGTGGCTCAACAGCTGGGACAGCAACAGCAACAGCACGTGCGGGCAGCACCGAGGAACCCGCCGGGGCGGGGCACGGAGAGCGCCAAGTTCACGAGCATGCCCACCAGGACATCGGTTCATGCGTCCGATGTCAACTTGATGCCCGGTATGTGGGACATGTTTCACCTCATCCGGTTGCTCTGCATGGCGAAAGGTTTGTGCATACGGCGCCTGGGACACGTGCCGCATAGGTCCGCGCACCAAACGCCGTTGCGATCCTGTGATCCGAATGTGATCCGTTTCGCTTCGGGGCGCACGACTGAACCGCATGAAAGTTCGGAGCGTCCTTCTCTGCAGGGACCAGAAAGCCTGGGCAGGCCACTGGCAAGTGTCATGGTTTATGCCGATTTGAACACTTTCTGTACGGGCTTGGTTCCGCAGAGTGAATAAGGGGCTCAATAGCAGATCTCGGCTTGACTCGCCCGGAGCTGCACACTTGTAATTTCACTCGTGTCGTTCGGCCGGTATCGGTAACGGCAACATCACGGGGACGCAAAGACAGACGAGGGGCGCACATGACCGAGCTGTTCCAGCAACTGCTGGTCGAGGACGCGGACGAGGAGCTCGGCTGGCAGGAGCGCGCGCTGTGCGCCCAGACCGACCCCGAGTCCTTCTTTCCCGAGAAGGGCGGCTCCACCCGCGAGGCCAAGAAGGTCTGCCTCGCCTGTGAGGTCCGGTCCGAGTGCCTCGAGTACGCGCTGGCCAACGACGAGCGGTTCGGCATCTGGGGCGGCCTGTCCGAGCGTGAACGCCGCCGGCTCAAGAAGGCCGCGGTCTGAAAGTCGCGGCCTGAAAGTCGTGGCGTCTGCCCGTGCAAGTCGCGCGTCCGACGTGGTCGCCGTCTGGAACATGGTCGCCGTCTGAACGCACGGCGAACAAAGCACCACCGGCACGCGCGCGTGCCCGAACACAACCGGTCGAACCGTGCAGATCAGGCCGGAGAAACCGCACACATGCTCACGTAATGTCGGCCCGTCGCAGGTGGTTGTCCACAGGCGGCGGGCCGCCGTGCTGGCCAGCCGTTAGTGTGGGCCCTCGTCCGAGACACCCGTCGCCCCGCAGGGCACAGGCGTCCACCGCAGTCCATCGAACCGGGGCCCGCACCTCGATGACCGTGCACAGTCATACGGCAGCCCAGTACGACGCTGCCTCCGCAGTGTTCGACCAGACTCGCCAGGCGGCGCTGTCCGACCCGACGCGCCCGCCCGAGTTCCCGCGGCAAGTCGTCACCGCGGTGATCGTCTCGCACGACGGTGCCCGCTGGCTGCCCGACGCCCTCGCCGGGCTGCTCGGCCAGGAGCGACCCGTGCAGAACGCCGTCGCTGCCGACACCGGCAGCGCGGACGACTCCGCCCAGCTGGTCACCGAGGCACTCGGCGCCGACCGGGTGCTGCACCTCGCCCGCCGCACCGGCTTCGGCGCCGCCGTCGACGAGGCCGTTCGCATCGCCGGCGTCCTCACACCGGACGACCTGCCGTACCTCAGGCGCCCAAGCGGCTGGGACCCGGTGAACCGCACCTGGCGCGACGACGCGTACGACATGCCGGACCTGCCGTACGGCGAGCCCGAGCAGTGGCTGTGGCTGCTGCACGACGACTGCGCCCCCGAACCGGACGCGCTGGCCGAGCTGCTGCGCGTCGTGGAGAACGAACGCGAGCTCGGCAAGGACGTCGCGATCGTCGGCCCGAAGCTCCGCGGCTGGTACGACCGCCGGCAGCTGCTCGAGGTCGGCGTCACCATCGCCAACAGCGGCCGCCGCTGGACCGGCCTCGACCGGCGCGAACAGGACCAGGGCCAGCACGACCACGTGCGGCCCGTGCTGTCCGTCTCCACCGCCGGCATGCTGGTCCGGCGCGACGTCTTCGAGCAGCTCGGCGGCTTCGACCGGCGGCTTCCGCTCATGCGTGACGACGTCGACCTGTGCTGGCGCGCACACGCCGCGGGACACCGCGTTCTGGTCGCACCCGACGCCGTGGTGCGGCATGCGGAGGCGGCCTCCCGCGAGCGGCGCACCGTCGACTGCGTCGGCCGCACGGCGACCAGCCCGCACCGCGTCGACAAGTCCGGCGCGGTCTACACCCTGCTGGTCAACGCCCGTGCGGCAGCGCTCCTTTGGGTGCTGCTGCGCCTGGTGTTCGGCACGCTGCTGCGCACGCTCGCGTATCTCGTCGGCAAGGTGCCCGGCCAGGCGCTGGACGAGGTCGCCGGCCTGTTCGCCGTACTGCTGCGGCCGGAGCGGGTCCTCGCCGGACGGCGCCGCCGGGGCAGACCCCAGGTCGACAAGGCCGAACTGCGGCCGCTCTTCCCGCCGCCCGGCGCGACCGTACGGGCCACCGTGGAGCAGGTCGCGAGCAACCTCGTGGGCCGCTCCGACCCCGAGGTCGCCTCCGGCGCGGGACGGCACGGCGGCGCCATCGAGTCCGGACCCGGCGGCGACGACGCCGACTTCCTCGAGATCGAGCAGTTCGCCCGCCTCAAGCGCGTCGCCCGCAAGCCGGGGCCCATGCTCTTCGTGGTCCTGCTGTTCGTCTCCCTCATAGCGTGCCGCGAGCTGCTCGGCGGTGGAGCGCTCGCCGGCGGGGCGCTGTTGCCCGCGCCCGCGGACGTCTCCGGGCTGTGGGGACGCTACGCAAGCGGCTGGCATCCGGTCGGCACCGGCGGCACCCAGTCCGCGCCGCCCTATCTCGCGCTGGTCGCGATGCTCGCCGCCGCGCTCTTCGGCTCCACCGGACTTGCCGTCACGGTGCTGCTGGTGTGCTCCGTGCCGTTGGCCGGTTTCGCCGCCTACTTCGCGTCGCGCCCCCTCGTCGAATCGCGCCTGCTGCGCGCCTGGGCGGCTGTCGCGTACGCCTTCCTGCCCGCCGTCACGGGCGCGCTCGCGGGCGGCAGGATCGGCACCGCCGTACTCGCCGTGCTGCTGCCGCTCATCGCGCGTGCGGGTATCGCCGCGAGCGGCCTCACCGCGCGGGGCGACGCACGCGGCAGCTGGCGCGCCACCTGGGCGTACGCTCTGCTGCTCACCCTCGCCATGGCCTTTACGCCGATCATCTGGCCGATCGCGCTGATCCTCGGCATCGGACTCCTTGCGGTCCGCAGAGCCGACCTCGTCGCGTACGGGCTGCGCTTCCTGGCCGCGCTCGGCACGCCGCTGCTGATCCTCGCTCCCTGGTCGCTGTCGCTGCTGCCGTTCGGCTTCTTCAAGGAGGCCGGTCTGGAGTACGGGAAGGGTTCGGCGTCCGGTCTCGACCTGCTCGGTGGATCGCCGGGCGGCCCCGGCGCGGTCGCCGGTCTGATGCTCATCGGCATCGTGCTCGCGGCGCTGGCCGCGCTGCTGCGCGGCGAACGGCAGACCGCGGTGTACACCGCCTGGGCCGTCGCGCTCGTGGCCCTCGTCTTCGCGGCCCTCTCGAACGGCTCGACGTGGGCCGGGCCCGCAACCCTCGTTTACGGCGTCGCACTGCTTGGTGCCGCCGCGCTCGGCGCCGACGGGGCACGCGCGCGTGTGGCCGAGCAGAGCTTCGGCTGGCGGCAGCCGGTGGCCGCCCTCATCGCCTTCGCCGCGGTGGCCGGGCCGCTGATCGCCGCCGTGGGATGGATGATCCGCGGTGCCGACGGTCCGCTGGAGCGGCGCGACCCGGTGCAGGTGCCCGCCTTCGTGGCCGAAGAGGCCGACACCCGCGACCAGCCCCGCACCCTCGTACTGGACAGCGATTCGGACGCCGAGGTCGCGTACACCCTGGTGCGCGGCTCCGGCGCCCGGCTCGGCGACGCCGAACTGACCGAGGCGGGCGACAGCAACACGAAGCTCGACAAGGTCGTCGCCAACCTCGTCGCGGGCTCCGGTGCCGACCAGGCCGACCAGCTCGGCGGCTTCGCGGTGCGCTATGTGCTCGTACGTGGCGGGGCGCCCCGCCAGATGAGCCGCGTCCTGGACGCCACGCCGGGCCTGAGCCGCCTCAGCCAGCAGGACGGCAGCTCGCTGTGGCGCGTGGACCGCCAGGTCTCGCGCGCCGCCATCGTCCCGAAGTCCGGCGACCCGCTGCCCGTCGCCTCCGGGCCCGTCGAGCTGCACACCACGATCCCGGCGGGCGAGGCGGGCCGCGTGCTGCGCCTCGCCGACTCGGTCGACGACGGCTGGACGGCAACGCTCGACGGCCGCCCGCTCACCGCGACCACGGTCAACGGCTGGGCCCAGGGCTTCGAACTGCCCGCGACCGGCGGACGGTTGGACGTCACCCACGACGCTCCGGTCACGCACACCGCCTGGCTGTGGGCGCAGGGCGCACTCGCTGTCGTCCTCGTCGTCCTCGCGCTGCCTGGCCGCCGCCGGGACATCGACGACGACCTGCCCGACGAGCCCGTCGTACCCGCCCAGCCCGTGGCGGGGGAGGGGCGCCGCGCGCGCCGGCTCCGGGCGCAGGCCGAAGAGACAGCGGCCCAGGAGGACGGGGCCGCGGAGCCCGAGGAGAGCGGCGCCGTACCGCCTCCTCCGGAGGAGGCCCCGGCAGCAGTTCCCCAGCAGCAGTCGTACGGGGAGTGGGAGACGCCGGGCTACGGGGGCGGCGAGTACGGGACGTACGGCCAGCAGCAGGAGGGCGCCCAGTACCCGGCAGGCTCGTACGAGCAGGCGGGTGCGTACGACCAGGCGGGCCAGTTCGAGCAGGGGTACCAGGCGGACCCGTACCAGGGCGGCCAGTACGACCCGTACGCGTACGGCGGGACGTATGAGGCGTACGACGCGTCGTACGGCCAGTCCGGCCAGACGGCCTACGACGAGGCCCCGACGGCCTATGACGGGTCGCACGAGCAGCAGCCGACGCAGCCGCCGCACGGCACCGACCATGAGCGCCCCGACGGGAGCCACCAGTGAACCGCACCACCGTTTCCCTGATCGCCGCCGTGACCGCGCTCGCCGCCGTCACCGGGTTCGCCTCTCTCACCGCGCCGGACGGTGCGGACGGCGGCGCGGCGAAGGCGGCCGCCCGTCTGCCCGTCGAGCGCTCCACGCTGCTCTGCCCGGCACCGAGCACCTCGGACCTCGCCGAGACCTCGTACACGTCCTTCACCCCCGAGGTGAAGGGTTCCGGCAGCACCGGCAAGGCCGAAGTGACCGCGGCGACCAGGGAGTCGAAGGACGGCGCCAAGGGCAAGGCGGACAAGCCCGTGCTGTCGCCGAAGGAGCCGGGCAAGCCGGTCACGGGCGAGTCGTCGGGCGCGGAGGCGCCCGCGCTCGTCGGCACCGCCGAGGGAAGCCTCGCACCGGGCTGGACCGTTCAGCAGACCACCGAGATCCCGGCGGGCATCACCCGGGGCGTCCTGGGAGTCGACTGCACCGCTCCCGACACGGACTTCTGGTTCCCGGGCGCCAGCACCGCCGAGGAGCGCAGCGACTACGTCCACCTGACCAACCCGGACGACTCGGCCGCGGTAGTCGACATCGAGCTCTACGGCAAGGGCGGCGCCCTCAAGTCCGACGTGGCCGAGGGCATCCAGGTCCCGCCGCACTCCAGCGTGCCGGTGCTGCTGTCCACGCTCGCCGACGAACCGCAGACCAACCTGACCGTGCACGTGACCGTGCGCAGCGGCCGGGTCGCCGCCGCCGTGCAGGCCGCCGACGACAAGCTCGGCGCGGACTGGCTGCCCGCCTCCGCCGACCCGGCCGGCAGCCTGGTGCTGCCGGGCATCCCCAAGGACGCCACGGCCGTGCGCCTGGTCGCCTTCGCGACCGGCGAGGACGACGCCGACGTGAAGGTGCAGCTGGCGTCCCCGAACGGCCTCATCACCCCGGCCGGGCACGAGACGCTGCACGTCAAGTCCGGCATGACGGCCGCCGTCGACCTGGGCGACGTCACCAAGGGCGAGGCGGGCTCGCTGGTCCTCACACCCACGGAGGACTCGGCGCCGTTCGTGGCGGCCCTGCGGGTCGTCCGCGGCAAGGGCAGCAATCAGGAGACCGCGTTCATACCGGCGACGCGCCCGGTCGGCGCACGCGCGACGGCCGCCGGCAACCGCGCCAAGGGCTCGACGCTCTCCCTGGTCGCCCCGGGCAAGTCCGCCAAGGTCAGGGTCACGGCGTCGGAGGGCAGCGAGGGCGGTACGGCGGTGACGAAGACGTACACGGTCAAGGGCGGTACGACGACGGCGCTGCAGGCGCCGGTGCCGAGCGGTCTGAAGGGGACATACGCGCTGACGGTGGAGACGGTGTCAGGCGGCCCCGTCTACGCCTCGCGGATGCTGGAACTGCCGCAGGACGGCATCCCCATGTTCACCGTGCAGACGCTGCCGGACGACCGGGGGACGGTCTCGGTGCCGACAGCGGACCAGGACCTCTCCGTGCTGCAGAAGTGATCCCGCCCTGCCGGTGACCTCCACCGACGCGTGACCGGGGCCTGGTACGGGCGGTCAGTCCTCCCCGTACCGCGGGTCCACCGTCTCCGGGGTGAGGCCCAGCAACTCGGCGACCTGCTCGACGACGATCTCGTGCACGAGTGCGGCGCGCTCGTCGCGTCCCTTGGTGCGGATCTCGACCGGGCGGCGGTAGACGACGACGCGCGCGGGGCGGCCCTCGCGCGCCGGGATCGTGCCGCCCAGGGGAACGGCATCCTCGCCCCAGGCCACCAGATCCGCCCCGGCGGCAGGGCCTCCACCGTCGAGCCTCGGCACCTCCAGGACCAGGAAGTCGATGTCGGCGAGCTGCGGCCAGCGGCGCTCCAGCCGCTCGACGGAGTCCTGGACGAGGTCCGCGAAGGCCTCGGCGCGGCTTGCGGAGAGCGGAACCTGCGGAGGCGCGACGGGGCCCCGCATACCCCTGCCGTGGCGGTCACGGCGGCGGGGCCTGGGCTCGGCGGCACGGGGCGGTACGGGGCTGTCCATCACCGATGAAGCGTAGTCCTCGGGCGGTCTTCTGTGGTGGCCGCCCGCGCGGCTGCTGAGCAGGCGTCCTGCGGACACCGACCGCGTGGCCGACGCCCGCTCGGCCGCGTATCGCCGATTCCGTCGCAGAACACGGCATGTCGTTCGATGACCATTCCAGCCAAGCTCGAGATCGATTCCGTATCTCTCCGCGTCTCTCCGGGACCGCTGATGGCATGGCGTATGTCTGGATATGCACCAGGTGGTGACTGCATGTAACTCGGCCGCTTCCCGGGAATGCGACGGTCTGTGCAGGTCAGCGGCGAGCGTTCGGGAGCGGACGTGGCAAGGATCACGCCACGACACGGTGGAGTGACCTCGGAGGGAGTCGTCGCGGCCCGCTCAAGAGTGCGGTACCGTCCAACGTCGTGAGCCCTGTACGTCGCTGTTCGCGCACCGCTTGCGGCCGTCCCGCCGTCGCGACGCTGACGTACGTCTATGCCGACTCGACCGCGGTCCTCGGCCCCCTCGCGACCTACGCGGAACCCCACTGCTACGACCTGTGCGCCGAGCACTCCGAGCGGCTTACCGCGCCGCGCGGCTGGGAGGTCGTCCGGCTCGCCGACGCCTCGGGCCCGGCCCGCCCCACCGGCGACGACCTCGAGGCCCTCGCCAACGCCGTGCGTGAGGCGGCCCGCCCCCAGGAGCGCGCGGCGGAGGCCGGGGGCGGCGGGCGGACCGTCGACCCGAGGGAGGTCGGGCGCCGCGGGCACCTGCGGGTTCTGCGCTCGCCTGACTCCTGAGGACCTGCGGGTTTTACGCTCGCTGGATCCCTGACGGCCTGCGGGTTCTGCGCTCGCCGGACTCCTGACGCCTCGCTTTCCTTGCTCCAAAGTCGCCCTCTCCCGGCCCCAAGTCGCCCCCTGACGGCACCAGTTCCCCCGCTGCGCCACTTCACCTGCACGACTTCACCGCCGTACGACCCATTGACTTGGCGTTGTCGCGGACACGACCATTCCTCCCGCCCGTGAGAAATTGCTTTCCGCATCACGGAAAACCTGGAGGCGCCTCGTGTTCGTCCAGCAACTCGAGCCCGTGGCCGATTCGCTCGGCATGTCCGCGCTCGTCGCGACTCTTCCCCTCCTCACCGTCCTCGTCCTGCTCGGCGTAGTCCGTATGAAGGCGCACCACGCGGGGCTCATCGGCCTCACCGTCGCGGCGCTGGTCGCCTGGCTCGCGTACGGCATGCCGCTCGGCCAGACGCTCGCGGGTGCCGCCCAGGGGGCCGTGTTCGGCCTCTTCCCCATCCTGTGGATCGTCGTCAACGCCCTGTGGGTGTACCGGATGACGGTCCGCACGCGGCACTTCGACATCCTGCGCCGATCCTTCGGGCGGCTCTCGGACGATCCGCGCATCCAGGCTCTCGTGGTCGCATTCTGCTTCGGGGCGCTGCTGGAGGCGCTCGCCGGCTTCGGCGCACCCGTGGCGATCTGCTCGGTGATGCTGGTCGCGCTCGGCTTCGAGCCCGTACGGGCCGCTGTCGTCGCCCTGGTCGCCAACACCGCACCCGTCGCCTTCGGCGCGATGGGCACCCCGGTGGTGACGCTCGCCGAGGTCACCGGGCTGCCGCTGGACTCGGTCGCCTCGGTGGTGGGCCGCCAGACGCCGCTGCTCGCCCTCGTGGTGCCGCTCGTGCTCGTCGGCCTGGTGGACGGGCGGCGCGGGCTGCGCGAGACCTGGGTGCCCGCTCTCGTCTGCGGCGCCGCATTCGCCGTCGCGCAGTTCGCCGCGTCCAACTACGTCTCCGCGCAGCTCGCCGACATCGGGGCCGCGCTGGCGGGCGCCGGTGCGCTGGTGGCGTTGCCGGGGGCGCGCAGGCCCGCCGCGGAACCCGTACGGGCCGCGGTCCTCACCGGCGTACGCAGCGACGAGCTCGACGAGGACGATCCGCGGCCCGAGGTGGTGCGCGCCTACGCCCCGTACGCGCTGATCGTCGCCGTCTTCTCGATCGCCCAGATCCCGGCCGTCAAGGAGCTGTTCGCGGAGGCGACCCGCACCTTCGACTGGCCGTTCCTGAACGTCGCCAATCCGGATGGGGACCCGGTCGGCCAGAACGTCTTCTCGCTGCCGCTGCTGTCGACCGGCGGCACGCTCGTGCTGCTGGCCGGGCTCGCCACCGCCGCCGTTCTCCGCGTGCACGCGCGCGTGGCGGTGCGCGAATGGGCGGCGACGGTGCACGAGCTGAGGTTCGCGATCCTCACCGTGACGTCCGTTCTCGCGCTTGCGTATGTCATGAACCTGTCTGGTCAGGCGGCCACCATCGGCCACTTCGTGGCCGCGGCCGGCGCGGGCCTCGCCTTCCTGTCGCCCGTTCTGGGCTGGTTCGGCGTCGCCGTCTCCGGCTCCGACACCTCGGCCAACGCCCTCTTCGGCGCGCTTCAGGTGACCGCGGCACAGCAGTCGGGGCTCTCGCCGGAGCTGCTCGCTGCGGCCAACAGCTCGGGCGGCGTGCTGGGAAAGATGATCTCTCCGCAGAACCTGACGATCGCCTGCGCCGCCGTCGGCCTCGCCGGCAAGGAGGGCGATCTGCTGCGCAAGGTGCTGCCCTGGAGCATCGGACTGCTGCTGGTCATGTGCCTGATCGTGGTGGGGCAGAGTACGGCGGTCCTCGGCTGGATGCTGCCGTGACATGACGCGGCGCCCGGCCATGGTCGTCTCTCTGGCGGTTCTCCGGCGGCCCCGTCTCCGGCTGTCAGCGCCTGCAGGTAGTTTGGGGCGACTGATGAGGGCTTGAGGGCTTCAGGAGAGGACGGCCGTGACTGCTGATCTGTCACAGCTCGTGAAGGCGTACGACGTACGCGGGGTGGTCCCGGATCAGTGGGACGAGTCGCTGGCCGAGCTGTTCGGTGCCGCCTTCGTACAGGTGACGGGCGCTGCCGCGATCGTGACCGGGCACGACATGCGGCCCTCGTCGCCGGGCCTGTCGCGTGCCTTCGCGCGCGGGGCCGCGTCCCGCGGTGTCGACGTCACGGAGATCGGCCTGTGCTCGACGGACCAGCTGTACTACGCCTCGGGGGCGCTGAACCTGGCGGGCGCGATGTTCACGGCCTCGCACAACCCGGCTCAGTACAACGGCATCAAGCTGTGCCGGCCGGGTGCTGCACCCGTCGGCCAGGACACGGGGCTGGCCGAGATCCGCGCCCTCGTCGAGGAGTGGAGCGAATCCGGCGCGCCCGAGCCGGTGGCCACGCCCGGCTCCATCACCCGGCGGGAGACCCTCGAGGACTACGCGGCGCACCTCCGCTCCCTCGTCGACCTGACCATGATCCGCCCGCTGAAGGTGGTCGTCGACGCGGGCAACGGCATGGGCGGCCACACCGTCCCCACCGTGTTCGCCGGCCTCCCGATCGACCTGGTGCCGATGTACTGCGAGCTGGACGGCACCTTCCCGAACCACGAGGCGAACCCGCTCGACCCGGCCAACCTCGTGGACCTGCAGAAGCGGGTGCGCGAGGAGGGCGCCGACATCGGCCTCGCCTTCGACGGCGACGCGGACCGCTGCTTCGTCGTCGACGCGGGCGGCGCCCCGGTCTCACCGTCGGCGATCACGGCCCTGGTGGCATCGCGCGAGCTCGCCAGGAACGGCGGCACGGGCACCGTCATCCACAACCTGATCACGTCCTGGTCGGTCCCCGAGGTCGTCCGCGAGAACGGCGGCACGCCGGTGCGCACCCGCGTCGGCCACTCGTTCATCAAGCAGCAGATGGCCGAGACGGGCGCGATCTTCGGCGGCGAGCACTCCGCGCACTACTACTTCCGCGACTTCTGGAACGCCGACACCGGCATGCTCGCCGCCCTGCACGTCCTGGCGGCGCTCGGCGGCCAGGACGGCCCGCTGTCGGAGCTCGTCGCACAGTACGACCGCTATGCGGGCTCCGGCGAGATCAACTCGACGGTGGCCGACCAGGCGGACCGGCTGACCGCGATCAAGGCCGCTTACGGGGGCCGGGACGACGTCACCCTCGACGAACTCGACGGCCTGACCGTCAGCGCCGCCGACTGGTGGTTCAACGTCCGCCCCTCCAACACCGAGCCCCTCCTCCGCCTGAACGCGGAGGCCCGGGACGTGGCCACGATGACGAAGATCCGCGACGAGGTTCTGACGATCATCAGAAGCTGAGGGCTGCCTCGTGTGGGTTCTGCCCGTTTGTGGGCAGTCGTTCCGTTGGGGCGATGGGGGTCCTCCCTGCTCGAGCGAAGCCGAGAGCATGGGGGAGGGTGGGCACAAACGGGCCACTGGCCCGCACGTAACCACGAAGCTCAGCCCCGCGGACGTACCGCCCAAGGCCCACGTGCCAGGTACGCTGACCAGGCCGCACGTACCCTGCCCAGCTGTTCGAAAGGACCCGCAATGCCGCTCGAAGCCGGCCTCCTGGAGATCCTCGCCTGCCCGGCCTGCCACGCCCCCCTCAAGGAGCAGGAGACCGAGCTGGTCTGCACCGGCAAGGACTGCGGCCTGGCCTACCCGGTCCGGGACGGCATCCCCGTACTGCTCGTCGACGAGGCCCGCCGCCCCGCGTAACCGTAGAGACAAGCGCGGCAGTCACAGCCGCGACGGCGATCGGAGGCCGACGCCCATGCTCGACGAATCGCTGCTCGACGACCCCGAGGCGCTCGCCCGCGCCGACCGCCGAGGCCTGCTGCGCGGCGCCGCCGAGGCCGGCGCCCGCGTGCGCACCGCCCTCCGGCACGCGGCCGAGGCGGGCCTCATGGACCTCAAGCCCGACGGCCGTCCCCGGGCCCTGCTGACCGCGGGACCGGGCATGGCCGCCAACTGCGTCGCCGACCTGCTCTCCACGCTGGTCGCCGCGGGCTGTCCCGTCACACGCCTGGCGCCCACCGGCGTGGCCCCGGCCGCCGGCGCGCTGCGCTGGGCGCTGCCCGGCTGGGCCGGCCCGGTCGATCTGCTGCTCATCGCGACCCCCGACGGTTCGGAGCCGGGCCTCGCCCTCCTCGCCGAACAGGCGTACCGCCGCGGCTGCACGGTCGTCGCCGTGGCCCCCGCCGGCTCCCCGCTCACCGAAGCGGTCCAGGGCGCCGCACACGGCCTGGTCGTACCGATGGCCACCGCTCCGTACGAGGAGCAGGAGCAGACCGCGGCGGCGAGCCCCGGTGCGCTGTGGGCGCTGCTCACACCGCTGCTGACGCTCCTGGACCGCACCGGCCTGCTGGACGCACCGCCCGACGGTCTCCAGAAGGTCGCCGACCGCCTCGACCACACCGCCGAACGCTGCGGCCCGGCCACCGCGACGTACGAGAACCCGGCCAAGACGCTCGCCGCCGAGTTCGCCGAATCCCTCCCGCTGATCTGGACCGAGGGTTCGGGTGCGGGCCCCACGGGCCGCCGCTTCGCCGCCGCGCTCGCCGAGCTCGCGGGGCGTCCCGCGCTCGCGGCCGAGCTGCCCGAGGCGATGCCCGCCCACGGCGCGCTGCTCGTCAGCACCCTCGCCGGGGGCGCCGACCCGGAGGACTTCTTCCGCGACCGCGTGGAGGAGGAGCAGGCCCTGCGCGCCCGCGTCCTCCTGCTCAGGGACCAGCCGACCGACGTCCTCAGCGCGGCCCCCGCCGCCCGCGAGCTCGCGCTCAGCCACGACACCGCGATCAGCGAGCTCGAGCCGGAGGGCGGCAACGAGCTGGAGGGCCTCGCGGAGCTGATCGCCATCACGGATTTCGCCGCCGTTTACCTGTCGCTCGCTTCGGGGGCCTGATCTTGACCGGACCGGCCGGGGCCCGATCCCGTCCGGTCCGGGCCGTACGGCGCTCCACCCGCTATCGGGCCACAGATCAGCGTACGAAGATACGAAGCTCTGGCCCGCGACGAGCTCTGACCCGCGTACGAGCCCGCTGACCCCTGTACGGAGAAAGCAGCCACGATGGACCGCCTCGACAACACCATCCGCCCCTACGCCTGGGGTTCGACCACCGCAATCCCCGAGCTGCTCGGCGTCGAGCCGACGGGTGAGCCGCAGGCGGAGATGTGGATGGGCGCCCACCCCGGCGCACCGTCCCGCACCGCGCGCGGAGCGCTGAACGTGGTGATCGACGCCGGCCCCGAGCGTGAACTGGGCGCGCGGTCCGTGGAGAAGTTCGGCCCTCGGCTGCCGTTCCTGCTCAAGATCCTCGCGGCCGGCGCCCCGCTGTCCCTCCAGGTCCACCCCGACCTCGCGCAGGCGAAGGAGGGGTACGAGGCAGAGGAGCAGCGCAGGGTCCACATCGACGCCCCCCACCGCAACTACAAGGACGCCAACCACAAGCCCGAACTGATCTGTGCGCTGACGCCGTTCGACGGCCTGTGCGGATTCCGGCAGCCGCTCCAGGCCGCGGAGCTGCTCTCCGGCCTGGACGTCGACTCCCTCAAGCCCTACGTCGACCTGCTGCACGCCCACCCCGTGGAGGCCGCCCTCCGCGAGGTCCTCACCGCCGTGCTCACCGCCGACCGCGACGAGATGGCGGCCACGGTCGCCGAGGCCGCGGCGGCCTGTGCTCGACTGGCCGAAGACCCGGACACCTCCGACTTCGCAGCCGACTACGCGGCGTACGCCTCGATCGCGCACCACTACCCTGGCGACCCGGGCGTGATCGCCGCCATGCTGCTCAACTACGTCCAGCTCCAGCCCGGCGAGGCCCTCTTCCTCGGCGCCGGAGTCCCGCACGCCTACCTGGGCGGCCTCGGCGTCGAGATCATGGCCAACTCGGACAACGTCCTACGCTGCGGCCTCACCCCGAAGCACGTCGACGTCCCCGAACTGCTGCGCATCGTCCGCTTCGAGGCGACCGACCCCGGCGTACTGCGCCCCGAGGCCGCCCCGGACGGCGAGGAGGTCTACGCGACGCCGATCGACGAGTTCCGGCTCTCCCGGTACGTCCTGCCGGAGAGCGCGGCGCCGCACGACGTGACCTCCCCCACCCCGCAGATCCTGCTCTGCACCGCCGGCTCCGTGCGGACCGGTGAGTTCACGCTCGCGCCGGGGCAGTCGGTCTTCGTCCCGGCAGGGGAGAAGACCGAAGTGTCCGGGACCGGCACGGTCTTCCGTGCCACTGTGGTGGCCTGATGAGCCGGATGAGCCGGATGCTTCCCGTGCTGCAACAATGACCCACCGCAAAGGGTCGGCAAAGGAAGCCGGCCCGGCGCGGCGACGTACGGACCAGGCGAAGGGACACGACGAACACATGAGTGCGTCAGGCGGTACCAAGGCGATCGTGGCGGCATTGGCCGCCAACCTCGCAATTGCCGTAGCGAAGTTCGTGGCGTTCCTCTTCAGCGGCTCGTCGTCGATGCTCGCCGAATCGGTGCACTCGGTCGCCGACTCCGGCAACCAGGCGCTGCTGCTCGTCGGCGGTAAGAAGGCCCAGCGCGAGGCGACCCCGCAGCACCCCTTCGGCTACGGCCGCGAGCGCTACGTCTACGCCTTCCTCGTCTCGATCGTCCTGTTCTCGGTCGGCGGCATGTTCGCCATCTACGAGGGCTACGAGAAGATCAAGCACCCGCACGAGCTCGAGCACTGGTACTGGCCGGTGGGCGTGCTGGTCTTCGCGATCATCGCCGAGAGTTTCTCCTTCCGCACCGCCATCAAGGAGTCCAACCCGCTCCGCGGCAAGAAGTCGTGGAAGGAGTTCGTACGCCACGCCAAGGCGCCCGAACTGCCGGTCGTCTTGCTGGAGGACCTCGGGGCGCTGGTCGGCCTGGTTCTGGCGCTCCTCGGTGTCGGCCTGGCCCTGATCACGGGCGACAGCGTCTGGGACGGCATCGGCACCCTCTGCATCGGCGTCCTGCTCATCCTCATCGCACTCGTCCTGGCCGCCGAGACCAAGTCGCTGCTGCTGGGCGAGGCCGCCGGCGGCGAGGAGGTCGCGAAGATCGAGTCCGCGATCGTCGACGGCGACAAGGTCACCCGCATCATCCACATGCGCACCCTCCACCTCGGCCCCGAGGAGCTCCTCGTCGCCGCCAAGATCGCGGTGCAGCACGACAACACGGCCGCGGAGGTGGCCGCCGCCATAGACGCCGCCGAGGCACGCGTCCGCAAGGCCGTGCCGATCGCCCGCGTGATCTACCTGGAGCCGGACATCTACAGCGAGTCCGAGGCCGCCAAGGGCCCGGACCGGGACGCCACCCCGGGCGGCCCGACTCCCGGCGCGGAGCACTAGCGGTCGGTCGTTTGTGGGCAGTCGTTCCTCCCCCAGTGCCCTTAAGGGCCTGGGAGATACCCCCAGGGCGATGGGGGTCCCCCTCCTCGAGCGAAGCCGAGAGCTTGGGGGAGGTCGGGCACAAACGACCCGCGGCCCGCACCGTAGTCACCGGCATGCCCGCGGACGGCGCAGGACTGAGGCCCGTGGGCGCGTCGACCGCCCAGGGGCCGCAGCCCGGCGGGCGGACTGGGGCCCGCTGGGTCGATCGGTGTAGATTCGTGGGACAGCCAGACGTCGCTGCTGATGGCGGTCGGGCGGTCCGCACCGCGGACCGACCGAGGGAGAGAGGGCCTCCGACGGACTGGGCCGCGCGCGCCCGGGCACCGGTGTGTCCGCCGCCGCAGAGCCAGCCGTACCCACCCTCGACCCATCACGAGGAGCAGCCCGTTATGACGACGACTGTCGATCACCGACAGGACTTCAAGGTCGCAGACCTCTCCCTGGCCGAGTTCGGCCGCAAGGAGATCACCCTCGCCGAGCACGAGATGCCCGGCCTCATGGCGATCCGCAAGGAGTACGCCGAGCAGCAGCCGCTGAAGGGCGCCCGTGTCACCGGCTCCCTGCACATGACCGTGCAGACCGCGGTCCTGATCGAGACCCTGGTCGCGCTCGGCGCCGAGGTCCGCTGGGCCTCCTGCAACATCTTCTCCACCCAGGATCACGCCGCCGCGGCCATCGCGGTGGGCCCGAAGGGCACGCCGGACAACCCGCAGGGTGTGCCGGTGTTCGCCTGGAAGGGCGAGACGCTGGAGGAGTACTGGTGGTGCACCGAGCAGGCCCTGACCTGGCCGAACAGCCCCACCGGCGGCCCGAACATGATCCTCGACGACGGCGGTGACGCCACCCTCCTGGTCCACAAGGGCGTCGAGTACGAGAAGGACGGCAAGGTCCCGTCCGTCGACACCGCCGAGTCCGACGAGCACCGCGTCATCCTCGAGCTCCTCACCCGCACCCTGAGCGAGAGCCCGCAGAAGTGGACCCGGCTCGCGTCGGAGATCCGCGGCGTGACGGAGGAGACCACGACCGGCGTCCACCGCCTGTACGAGATGCAGCGCGACGGTGTGCTGCTGTTCCCGGCGATCAACGTGAACGACGCCGTGACGAAGTCGAAGTTCGACAACAAGTACGGCTGCCGGCACTCGCTGGTCGACGGCATCAACCGCGCCACCGACGTCCTGATCGGCGGCAAGACCGCGGTCGTCTGCGGCTACGGCGACGTGGGCAAGGGCTGCGCGGAGTCCCTGCGCGGTCAGGGCGCCCGCGTGATCGTCACCGAGATCGACCCGATCTGCGCGCTGCAGGCGGCGATGGACGGCTACCAGGTCACGACCCTCGACGAGGTCGTCGACAAGGCCGACATCTTCGTCACGACGACCGGCAACAAGGACATCATCATGGCCTCGGACATGGCCAAGATGAAGCACCAGGCGATCGTCGGCAACATCGGCCACTTCGACAACGAGATCGACATGGCCGGTCTCGCGAAGGTCCCCGGCATCGTCAAGGACGAGGTCAAGCCGCAGGTCCACACCTGGACGTTCCCGGACGGCAAGGTGCTCATCGTGCTGTCCGAGGGCCGCCTGCTGAACCTGGGCAACGCGACCGGCCACCCGTCGTTCGTGATGTCCAACTCGTTCGCGGACCAGACGCTGGCCCAGATCGAGCTGTTCACCAAGCCCGAGCAGTACCCGACGGACGTCTACGTGCTGCCCAAGCACCTGGACGAGAAGGTCGCCCGTCTCCACCTCGACGCGCTCGGAGTGAAGCTGACCCAGCTCCGCCCCGAGCAGGCCGCGTACATCGGTGTCGAGGTCGAGGGCCCGTACAAGCCCGACCACTACCGCTACTGAGCACCACCCGCTGCTGAGCGGCAGCCGCCCTCGACACCGCCTCTGTGCGGCCCCCCGAACCGGCGGCACCCTCAGCAGCACCGCTCAGCGGACTTACATCAGCAGGCCCTCGCCCACCGTGGCGGGGGCCTGCCCCCTACCAGCACCCGGACCCCGATCTCCATGCCCCGCGGCCGCTATTCGCTCCATGATCCGCACGATCACACCCCCCTCGGTGAAGAGCACTTCCACTGCGCGCCCGGCCCCTCCGGCTGGCGCTACGTATCCCAACTGACCACCCCCTCCGGTGATCACGCCGGCTCCGTCGACCTCGCCCTCGACGAACTCGGCCGCCCCATCCGTCTCGAACTCCACGCCGCGAGCTGGCAGATCCGCGGCGCTGCCATCGACGGCGTCTCCTGGGTACGCACCGACCCCACCGGCACGCACGCCACCGAAGGCAACGCCCCCGCCCATGCCTTCACCGGCAGATCCCCCGCCTTCCTCATCGCGACCACACGTCTCCTCCGTCTCACCCCCGATTCCCCCGCGACCCGCGTCCGCCTCGTCGCCTTCACCGAACCGGTCCTGGCCCCGCGCACCCTCGACCAGTCCTGGGCCCTGCGGAACAGAGAAACACACGCCACTGACAACGGCCCGCTGACCGTGGACGAATACCAGGTCACAGCCCTGGACACCGGCGAACAGCACACCGTCCACATCGCCGGCGACGTGGTCCTGGCCGCGCCCGGCATCGAACTCGAGGACCTCGACACCCCGCCGTCGATGTAGCAGCACTCCGTGGTTGTGTTCCCTGGCTGTGTTCCCTACGCGGGAGGCACGAAGCCAGTGCCGGGCCCCGCGGCATCACGACTCCGCCCATCACCAGCCGACTGCTCAACGGGCGAACGGTGCTGCGGCGAGACGTGGTCCGGAGAGCGATGGTCCGGCGACCGGTACGACGGCACCCACTGCACGGCCCCGACCGCGTATCCCGCACCCGGATGAGCGGCGCCCTGGGCAGCCGCACTCACTGCCGACCCGCCGCCACCGGGGAGACCGGCCGAGGCCGCCCCGCCCCTCCCGAAGGCACGCCGCGCATCCCGCGACTGCCGCTCGTACACCACCGCCGCCAGATAGGCGGCCGGAGGAATTCCCGGTGGCATCGGAGCCCCCGTCCGCGCCGCAAGATCGGTGGCCAGCCGCTCGGCCATGACCCAGCCCACTTGCGGATCCAGCTGCCCCATCCGCGTCAGGTACTGGCGGATCGCGAGCCACAAACCATCCGGGACAGCAGACAGATCGAGCCCGGCGAACCGCCCCACCAGCCATGGCGGCGGCGGAGGAACGAAAGCAGCACGCCCGGTGGGCACCCGCTCCCGTACGACCAGAGTCCCCGCGAAGACATCGCCGAGCCGCCGCCCCCGCGCGGACACGAACGAAGCGATGCACGCGACGATCCCGAACGTCGCCAGGATCTCGACGACACCGAAGGCACCCCGCACCAGCGCATGCCGGAACCGGATCGGCCCACCGTCATCCCGCACCACCCGCAGACCGCACGCCAGCTTGCCCAGCGAGCGCCCATGACTGAGCGTCTCCACGGCGATGGGACCGCCCACCAGCACCAACAGGAAGGCAGCCACCGAGACCGCCGCGACCGCGGCCTCATCCAGTGACGCCGTGGCAGCCGCCAGGCCCAGCAGCACAGCCACATAGACGACCCACGCCACGATGAGGTCGATCAACACGGCCAACGCACGGCTCGGCAGCTTCGCGGGACGCAGCTCCAACGCCACCGCCTCGCCCGTCACAAGCTCACTCACGTCGGCCGCCTTCCCCTGCCCCGCCGTACCGTCCCCTGCCCTGCCTTACGAACAGCCAGTCTGCCAAGCTGAGTGCGCACGTGCCGCCAGTAGCCGTAGCCACGCAGCTGTCGCTGCCTCCACAGCAGCCACAGCAGCCTCAGTGAGAGCAGCCGAGGAGCAGCAGATCCGATGGACCTGGACGTCTTCGTGTCCGCCCACAGAGCGGAGTGGGACCGACTGGACGCCCTGCTGCGCCGCCAGCGCCGCCTGACCGGCGCCGAAGCGGACGAACTGGTCGTGCTCTACCAACGCACGGCCACCCACCTCTCCCTGATCCAGTCCAGCGCACCAGACCCCCAACTCGTCGGCCGTCTCACTCAACTGGTGGCACGCGCGCGTAGCGCCGTCACCGGCACCCGTCGCGCCTCCTGGCGCGACGTGACCCGCTTCCTGACGCACGGTTTCCCCGCAGCCGTCTACCGATCCCGCCACTGGTGGGTCCCGACCGCGCTTCTGTCGACGGTCGTCGCGGCTCTCCTCGGCTGGTGGATCGGCACCCACCCCGAGGTCCAGTCCGCAATCGCGGCCCCCTCCGAACTACGCGAGCTCACCCGCCCCGGCGGCCAGTACGAGACGTACTACTCGAGCCACCCGGCGGCCTCCTTCGCCGCACAGGTCTGGACGAACAACGCCCAAGCCGCCGCGATGTGCCTGGTCCTCGGCGGCTTCCTGTGCGTGCCGGTCATCTGGATCCTCTTCCAGAACATGCTCAACCTGGGCGTGGGCATCGGCCTGATGTCCTCCGCCGGCCGTCTCGACACGTTCCTCGGCCTTGTACTGCCGCACGGCCTGCTGGAACTGACCGCCGTCTTCGTCGCTGCCGGTACGGGCCTACGGCTCGGTTGGACCCTCATCGACCCGGGCCCTCGGACCCGCCGCACGGCCCTTGCGGCCGAGGGACGCGCCGCTGTCGGCATGGCGATCGGCCTCGCTCTGGTCCTTTTCGTCTCCGGCGCCATCGAAGGCTTCGTCACTCCTTCGGGCCTGCCGACCTGGGCCCGGATCGGCATCGGAATCGCCGCTGAGCTGGCCTTTCTCGCGTACGTCTATGTGCTCGGCGGCAGAGCGGCCCGCGCCGGCGACGTGGGCGACCTGGACGAATCCGAGCGCAGCGCCGTCGTGCCCACCGCCGCGTGATGTGCGGACACGCAGGCTGACCTGCTAGTCTCCTCTTCGCCCCGAAAGCCGTTGACACGGTCGGTTCGGGGAGGTAGATTCGAACAGTTGCCTGGAGTGGAGCATGCTCAGGGGCATCCGTGAGCATCTACCTGCTTCCAAGATCGCATCCTTATGGATCACATCCTTGAGAAGCCATCCCGATTAATCAGGAACGAGTGGCCGGTCAGCCCGGTCAAAAACCTCTGATAAAGTCGGAACCGCCGAAAGGGAAGCCGCAAGGCAACCGAAGGCAAAAGGCCCTCCAACGGCCACCGGAAATGAATTCCGACCGGGAACGGAACGGAAAACGGATCTGGTAAGGTTGGAAACACCGAAGGGAAGCGCCCGGAGGAAAGCCTGAGAGAGTCTCTCGGGTGAATACAAAGGAAGCGTCCGTTCCTTGAGAACTCAACAGCGTGCCAAAAATCAACGCCAGATATGTTGATACCCCGTCCATCTTGATGATGGTCGAGG
>NZ_JBEOVA010000053.1:0-39369 GCF_040295225.1 Streptomyces sp. NPDC002896
TCAAGTCCCTCGCCGACTACCTCGCCAGGATCGCCCCACCCAACAGTCAAACCGGAACCGACTAACCCTCAGGATTTCCGGCGCAGCACACTAGCCGGCCGCTTCCCGCTCCGCCCGCTCGTGATCCAGTAGCCCCCACCGCTGCCCGGCTTCTGCATAGAGCTCGCGGAAGATCCGGAGCATGTCCAGGCGCCGTAATGGTGGAGTCGGGTATTGGAACTCCCGGAATACCCCCCGCGCTCAGAGGGGATCGAGGAGCATCAGGACCTCGTCCCGGGTGTCGTCGGGCGCGAGGCGGAGGGCCCCGGGCCAGCGACCGACCTCACGCCATCCGAGTCGGCTGTAGAAGTCCTCCAGCCCCTCTTCTCCCCGGGCAGCGAGATGGAGCTGTTCGAGCCCCAAGTCGTTGCGGGCTATCTTCCGCAGCTCACGCATGAGGGCGGAGCCGACACCGCGTCCGCGGAACTCGGGGTGGGTCTGAAGGTGGTTGACCGTGCCCCAGTGCCCGATGAGCCGGTAGGGATCGCGGTTGAGGACAACCCATCCGGCAAGAACGTCGTCGAATCTGGCGGTGATGAGTCGGCTGTGTTGCGGGTGGAGACGGCCGAGGAGCTTGTCCGCGACCGGTGCGACGTCGTTGTCTTGGACGGGTGGGAAGGGGAATCCGGCGGCACCGCCCGAGTTGGTGACCGCGATCCAGCAGCCGATCAGCTGGCGTCGGAGTTCGGGAGTGACCTCGTGGGCGTCGGTGATCTGAGCGAGGTCGGGCATGCTTTCGGGCGTTGTCATGAGAAGCAGCATGTCAGCGGGGTCTGACATCGGGACGGGTCAGGCTTCCGAGTTTCGGCGGCTGACCTCGGCCGCATATGCGCCCCAGTCGCCGGCGGCGGCTCGCTGCCATTTGACGGCGACGGTGATGTCGATGCCGAGGGTGCGGGCGAGGACCGCGGCGGGTAGTTCGGTGGCGAGCTGGAACAAGGCGGTCGAGCGGGCCTCCGCCAGCCGGATGCCGAGTTTGCGGAGCCGTTCGCCCATGGCCCAGGCACTGATCGGCCGGCCGGGCTGGCCGCCGGGGAAGAGCCAGGACCAGTCTGTCCGGGCGAGGACGGCATGGCTGCGGCGAACCTCGACCTGCTGGAGGGCCAGTTCAGCGACGAGTTCGGGAAGCTCGACCGGGACAGCGCCGAGGCGGATGCGGACGCCTGCGTCTGTCTTCTCGATGTGGTCGACGGTGAGCCGGGAGATCGCCGCAGGCCACTGGGCATAGAGGAGCAACAACAGGCCGGCGAGGCGGTCTTCGGGCTTGAGGGTGTCGTCGTGCAGCAGGCGTCGGGCGGTGGCCCAGCGGGCCTCGTCGTCCATCGGCTGGGAGGGGCCGTTCCATCGCTCGGCCGGGAAACTGAGATCGCGAGCGATCTTCTGGGCCAGGGCCCAGCGCACGAAGTGGCCTGCCTCCTGGCGAAGAGGGGCGTCCTCGCTGGTCATCCAACGTTCGAGGTCGGTCTGTCGACAGGTGGCAAGGGTCAAGTTCTGGCCCTCAAGCCAGTCCAGGAGATAGACGCCCGCCCGCAGATGTTGCCGCGCGACCTGGAGCTGGTAATACGTGGTCTCCTTGCCGCGGCTGCGACGGCGAAGCCGGCGCAGGAGGTGCCAAGTCGCGTACCGGTGCAGGATCTTCCGTCCCTCGGCCGTCGCATGGGAGGCGACGAGGTCCTTCACGTGCCGTTCGAGACGGACCATCTGCTCGTCCCGCCTGGGCAAGGCGCCGCTGGCGACGAGAACGCTGCGGATGTGCTCGACGACCTTGCCTCCGGGGAGTTCGTCCAGGGCTTCGTGCGTGAGGAGGCGGCGGCCGGAACCGAGATCAGACAGGACCGTGGAGACGATGCCGCCAGAGAGCCAGCGCAGCCCGGTAGCGGCTCGTTCGGTGCTTGCCAGGGCGTCGTGGAGGGCTTGAAGCTTCGGGGACATGGAGCCCGAGCCGTTGGCGAGGAGTTCGTGGAGCCGCTGCTTGAGCGTGCAGCGAGGGCACGGACCGGAAGATCGCAGTCGTTCTGCTTCCCCGCAGGTGGGACACGGGCGCCAGAGCGCGGCGTCCGGCGCAGTGCAGGGGCCGCAGATGGGGGCTTCAGCGGTGCCCGAGTGGATGCCACGGAGCCTCCCGCAGGAGGTGCAGTGAGCTTGGCGTCTGTCGCAGCCGCCGCAGCGGGGCAGACCGGTCAGACGGGAGTGGGTGCCGGGTGCGGTGCGACCGCAGATCGAGCAGACCAGGATGGGCAGGGGGCAACAGTTGGGGCAGAGAGGGCCGTCAGAGGTGCGGTTCTGTACTCGGCGACGGTTGCCGCAGCCGATGCAGATCTCGACGTTCGCAGGGTCGGTGACCAGGCAGTTCGGACACAACGGCCGTCCCCGTGTGTCGCGGATGGCCGGCTCGCGGCGGGCTCCGCAGCGTACGCATTCTTCGATGCGGGACTTGGCGATGCAGTTGCGGCAGACCCGCTGCCCGTTGAGCGGCTTGTCGACACGGACCACCCGGTGGCAGCGGGGGCAGGCAGGCCGGACGATCCCGGCGACGCCTGCCTCGTGCAGCAGGTCGATGAACCGCAGGATGGCGCGATGCGGCGCCAGATAGCCCTCTCCGGTCAGCAGGCGGGGATTCTCCTCCAGGGCCCAGACCAGCCGCTGCCGGTAGGTGGGACGCTGGGGTGCCGTCCGGCGGAGGGCTTCGGCGATCGCGTCGCGGTCGGCGCCCGGGGCGATGGTGGTGATCAGTTCGTGGACCACCGTGACGGGATCACGGTCGTCGGTGTCGGGACACATCTTGCAACGCGGCAGGCCCTTGCGGTCCCGGAAGCCGACGCGTCGGATGTTGCCGCAGGCGATGCACTCAGCGGTCTCCTGTCCGCAGACCGAGCAGTACCAGTCCTGGCCCTGGCGTTGGAAGGTTCGCAGCAGCTTGCCGCACTCGGCGCAGACCGGCGCCGCGATCGCCGAGGCGCCGGCCTTGCGGAGCTCGATGAGCAGGTCACCGATGGCCCGGGGCGCCGGGGACCGGCCGTCAGTCAAAACGGCGGGCCGCTTCTCCAGGGCGTCGGCCAGACGCCGTGACTTCGCGCGGCCGCCCGCGACCGCGGTGACCACGGCCCGGATGGCTTCTGTGCCGAGTTCCTTCTCGATGTCGGCGACGAGCTCGGCGACCAGGCCGATCGGGTCCGCGACAGCGCGGTCGAGATGGTCAGCGGTGGTCATGACCGATCAACACCCCTGATCCTGGCCCGCTTTGGCCGCAGTCCGTCAAGCCCCTCCGCTCCGGATGCCGTGCCGCCGACAGCCGCCTTCTTCGGCTTCTTCACGGCCCCGGCCACCGCGATGGGCTCGATGAGGTCGTCCATGGTGCAGTCGAGGATGTCGAGCAGGGCCATGAGGATCTTCAGGCTCAGTCGCTCCGGTCGCTCGACAACGAGCCGGTAGACCTGGCTCGACGACAGGTTGATGCCGCGTTCCGCGAGCGGAGGAATGAGGTCGGTGGTGGAGAACATCCCGCGGTCGGCCATGACTTTGCGCAGGTGCCAGTGGTAGTCGAGCTTGGCGGCCATCGCCGGATCCCTCCTGTTAGGCCCCGGCGAATGCCGGGGCCAGTGCCTTGTGCAGGGAAGTGTTCATGAAGTCGTCGCTGACGTGCGTGTAGATGGCCAGGGAGCTGTCGCACTCGTGGCCGACTTGCTGCTGGATGAACCGACGGTCGACTCCGTCCTCGGTCAAATGCGTGACGTAAGAGTGGCGAATTGAGTGCGGAACTAGGTCTTTTGGGAGCTTTGGGGCGTCACGATATGCCTCGAACCGGTCGTTGATGGAGCCGGGCTGGAGCCGTCCGCCGCGTTCGGTGATCCAGAGGGCCGGGTGGTCGGGAAATCCGAAGCGGGGCCGGACGTTCTCAACGTAGTCGGCGACAGCTTCCACGGCCCAGTCCATCACCGACAGCACGTTCCGGCGCCGTGGTGGCTGGCCCTTCTTCGCCTTGCCGTAGCGGACGTTGAGCGTGCCGTACCGGCCGAACTGTCGGGCCTGCGGGTTCCGCCCGAAGTCGACCACATCGAGCTTGGACGTCTCGGTTCGCCGAAGCCCCACCCGTAGATGACCTTGAACAGAGTGGCGTCCCGGTAGGCGGCGAGGGCTCCCTTGCGCTTGGACTTCACCGCGCGTGAGACCTGGTCGTCGGCGTAGTCGAGGAACAGCTGCAGCTCTTCCCTGGAAAACGGCCTCGCCTCCGGGTCGCCTTCGTAATCCTGCAGGTGAGGGAGGGTATTCCACTCATGACAGATCGCCACCGGAAAGGTGCCGAACGCTTCTTCACAGGCTGGGCCCCAGCCGTATCGGGCGTCGATGAGGAGGTCGGTGAACAGTCGAACCGTGCCCTGGTAGCTGCGGATCGTGGACGGCGCCAAGTGCTTCTCGCTGGTCAGACATGCTGACCACTCGTCCAAGTGGGCCGGCGTCCACTGCCACGGGTACTCGTTCGCGAACTCCAGGAACCGGCGGATCAGCCGTTCCCTCGGGTCGATCGTCTCGTCCTTCAGTCCTCGCGACTTCTGCTGGGCCCGCCAGCCCCGCAGCATCGCGTCGAACATCGCGTCCTCCGGACGCAACTGGACCACCCCGGAGACGAGCTCCATGCGGGCAGACCCCGCCAGGGCCACCTTCTGCTGATGCACCACTCCAGACCATCCCTTCTGGAGAGCAGATCATGCATCAGAAGGGATCAACTCGGCAACACCCCTGATCAGGCTGCCAGTTCGTAGAGGCTCCGGAGTCGTTCCACTTCCCGCCGTGACCACGCGACCTGTGGTTTCGCGCCCGTCTGATGCAATTCCCGAGGGTTCAGGTATTTCTCCGTGGTGAGCACGGAGGAATGCCCCCGCAGGTCACGCAGCACCAACAATGGCTCACTGGTGGTCAGATAGTGCGACAGGGCCGCTTCTGCGGCGCTGCCCGCAGCCGACAGCCGGGCAGCCTGCTCGTAGAACCCCGCCACCAGCCGCTCCATCGCCGACATCGCGAAGGTGTGGCTTCTGCCCGCACTCGCTGTGCGCGGTTGTGTTCGTGTGGCGATCGAGCAGGCGGCTTCCCCTCGGGGTGTTCGCGCGGGGGGGGGCGTCGCTCGTGTTGCGTTTCCGGGGAGATCATGTGTTGCAGATCACGGGTGTGTCAATTTAACGGCCCTGTCTCACATTCGGTGGTGACGCAGGGTGTCGCTATCCGAGGAGGATGCGGTGGCGAAGAAGGGTGAAGCCTGCTCGTCCGTGCATCTGGCGCGCGATCAACTTGGTCTTGGTGTTGACACCCTCGGTCGGACCGTTGCTGTACGGGAGCGTGAACGCGGCGATCACAGCGTCGCGGTCTCGCTCTAGACCCCGGGTGAAGGCGTGCAGATGGGGCAGATCGGCTGCCCGAACCTGGGTGATCCAGAGGTCGAGCGTGTCGGCATTTCCTGGGTGAGGCTTCAGGAGTTGGGCGAAGGTCCGGATACGGACCGCCAGTTGGGTCATCTCGGGGCAGGCGGCGGTGAGCCGGGCCAAGAGGTCGTGTTGCTCGGCCTTGAGGTTGTCGGGCCTGGTGAGCAGCATCCGGGCGAGTCTGCGCGCAGAGATGTGGCTGCGGTCGGCGTCCGCGCGGCCTTGGTTGATGTACTTGTGCAGGAGGTTGAGACAGCCCGTGAAGCCAAGAGCCTTGATCTCTTCGAAGAGGTGCAGGACGGGTACGGCGGGGTCCTCGGACCGGCGCTTGCGCAGGTGCTCGCGGTAGGGATCGACAAGGCTGGCACGGTACTTGGGGACGCGGAGCATCCGCTCGGGCTGATCGGCACGGGCATAGCGTTTGACGGTGTTCAAGGCCAATTGCAGACGGCGGGCGCACTCGAGCAGGCCCACGCCCTGATCGAGCAGGTCATGGACCTGGTACCAGCGTTCCAGGGTGGTCCGTGCGCGGGGCCCGTCGTACAAGGGCGCATCCAGCACGGTGGCCCAGCAGCTGCTGTGCGCCTTCACCTCGCTCAGGGCGGCTTCGCACAGGTTGTGCCACAAATGCCAGCGGTCACCGACCTGCACTGCGTCGGGCAGGGCGCGGCGGATGGCCTCGGCGTAGGTCGCCGAGCCGTCACCCATACCCGGTCCTCCCGGACCGGCCAACATTCTTAGGGACCAGCCATGCCCGTGATCCCGCTCGACGGCATCCCGCAGAACCACATCCCCATCGTCCACACCGCCACCCGGCAGGCCATGGTCGACCTGCTGCGCAGCGGCACCCTCCGCGAGGACCTGCCCGCCGCCCAGCACCCGTTCCCGAACAACATCGCCGAGGCGTACACCACCTTCGGCGGACGCTGCTGGATCCTCGCCCGCACCCTCACCGACCACCGCGGCGGTAGCCTCACCAACGTCCGGCACGTCTTCACCCGCACCCCCGGACAGCCCTGGTGGTCCCTGCCCATACGCCCCGGCGAGCGCGCCTACCAGTTCGACCCCAAAACCGGCGGGCCCATCGTGAGAATTTCAGCGAGACATGGCACTTTTCAGTGAGAGCTGTCACCGCTCTGACTGGGCGTCTATCTACGAAACCCATCAACCTGTTGTACCGCCAGCGATACGCTGATACCCCATGCTGCCGTTCTCTAGATCCTTGCGCTGGTCGACGGAATGCCGCCGATTGCCGGCCGCCCGGCCAGCCCCGCCGCGGCCCCGAAGCCCTCCTCGGCGACAAGGGCTACGACTCCAACCCCATCCGCGACGAACTGCGTCGCCGACGCATCCTGCTCGTCATCTCCCGCCAGGGATGACCCAACGTTCAAGGGGCATCGGCAAATTGCGCTACGTCGCCGAGCAGACCTTCGCCCTGCTCCACCACCTCAAACGCCTCGCCCGGAAGCCAAAGCGTAGCCGTAGTAGAACGTGACGGAAAGGGGCAGCTGTGACCGACAAGGACGTAGGAGTATTCCTCTTAAGCGGCGTCGCATCATTTCTTTTCATTCTCATGTGGAAGGATGGTTACGAGCCCCTAGCGATCGTCTTTGCTGTATCAGCGGCAGTGGGTATATATGGCTACGTGGAGGATGCCGAGGAGGGTCCTAAACGCCCAGTCCTGACCGTAGCTGCCGAAATTGCTGGGGTCGTCGGAGCAGTGCTCACCTTCATCGAGTTTGTCAGGAAATAGACAACGGAGCGCCCTTTGATTACTTCCTGCGAACTGCGAAGTCGTCCCGATCCACGCCCATAAATCATCGTCCACAATCCACAGCGAGACCTGGCACTTTTTCAGCGGGTACTGGCACCGCTTCGGGCTGGATTCAGGTCCAGGGCCTGGCGTCGACCGGCGGTGTCTCGCCGCGGTCGATGATCGGGTTCAGGTAGGCAGCGTACTCTTCGAGCGTCGTGATCGACTGGTCGTCGGTGGGTCTTGTAGTGCGGTGCCGGATGCGTGACCAGACCGCATCGACGCTCATCCGCCATTTCCTCTGCGTTTCTGGGTCTCGCTGGTTGCAGATGGGTGTCGGGGCGGGCACGTGCTCGCCTTTGGTCATGAGCGACCAGAGGATGACGGATGCGATGTTCCTCTTTCGGTCGCTGAGGTCAGTGGCGAATCCTCCCCCGGGGGCGTAACCGCCGGCGGGGACGGCGATGCGGCTGCCGATTACTTCCCATGGCTCGGGACCGATGCACCATGCCTGCAGGATCTTTCTGCGCTGTTCGTAATTGATCAGGTCGTCGCGTGAGTCGAGTTCCGCTGCGAGGTCGCGGATCGCGGTCTCGAATTCGAGGGGATCGGGCCGCTTCCGGGCCCATTGGTGCACTCGTTTAGGGCTGTCGGCGAGTCGGGCTGTGACGGCCGGGTTGCTCAGGAACAGGCTCAGCCGGTCGGCGGCTTTCTGGATCGATCCGCCGGATGCTGTCTGGCAGAGCCGAAGTGCGACGGTGCGCCGGAGGTGGACGGTCGCGGGCCGACATCGAGGCCGAACGGTGCGGCCGGTACCGGGACGCCTTCGGCCTGTGCACCGGCTGCGGACTACGCGGCCGCGTCCAGCGCCGCTGCGCCGCCGGCGACCCCGGCCGGGCCCGCGAGTCGCACCGCGCCCCCCACGCCCAGCCGTGGAAGTGGGTGCCCTGCCCGCACGGCTGCGGCTACGTCGAAACAAGCCGGAGATCCGCCCGAGCAAGTTGTACGACCTGGTCCCGCAGCTAGGCAGTTTCGTTTGGATCAGTGGGACGTTGATCTGGGCATGTCGCTGACTGACGCCCAGTGGGCGCGGATCGAGCCGTTACTTCCGGACCGGAAGCCGAAGAGGGGTGGCCGTTGGCGGGATCACCGTGAGGTGATCGACGCGATCGCCTTCAAGTTCCGGACGGGAACGCAGTGGGTCCATCTGCCGGAGAAGTACGGGAACTGGCGAGGCGTCTACAACCGACTGCGGATGTGGGCCGTCGATGGCACTTGGGAACGGGTGTTCACGGCGCTGATGACCCAGGCCGACGCCGACAAGGAGCTTGACTGGGTCGTCTCGGTGGACTCCACAATCGTGCGCGCTCATCAGCACGCCGCCGGGGCCCGCAAAAAGGGGCCCCGGCGGCTGAGCCGCACGTCCACGCCATTGGACGGTCGCGCGGGGGACTTACAACGAAGATCCATCTTGCTGCCGACGGCCGCTGTCGTCCCCTCGCGTTTGTCCTGACCGGCGGTCAAGCGGGCGACGCACCCACCTTCATGGACGTCATGGCCGGCCTCCGTGTACCGCGTCGCCGCGGACGACCTCGAACCAGGCCTGACGTAGTCATGGCCGACAAGGCGTATTCCTCCCGCGCGATCCGCGATCACCTGAGCAAGCGCGGCATCCGCGCGGTGATCCCCGTGCCGGCAGACCAACGTGGCCATCGACTGCGGAGGGGCAGCCGGGGCGGGAGACTGCCGGCGTTCGACCGCGAGACCTACAAGCAGCGCAACACCGTCGAACGGTGCATCAACCGCCTGAAGCAGTGGCGCGGCATCGCCACACGCTACGAGAAGACCGCGACCATCTACCTGGCCGGACTCCATATTGCTGGCATCTTCCTCTGGTCCGCCTGCTGACATAGGGAAACTGTGTGGTGTCAGCTGACGTAGATCGGTACGCCCATTGTCAGACGCTGCTGGCAGCATCACCGCTATGAACGCCATCTTTACCACCCCACCGCGGCCGTTCGACATCACCGCGCTCTTCCCTCAACTGGCCCCGCTGGCGCGGACGGCGACCCGGCTGCACCCGCGCCCCGGGTCCCCGACCGTGCACGACAGCTCCGTCGGCGGCCCGCTCCTGTGGCCCACCGGCGAGCCGTGGCCGCACTGCGACGAGCCGCACGACAGGCACGCGGCGCCGGTCGTCTACTCACCGGACGACGTCCGGCTCCTCCGCCGCGACCGCGCCGTAGCGGCCGAGCGGTTGCGCCTCGACCCCGAGGCACCCCAGTGGACCGCCGAGGAACGGGCGACCTGGGAGCGGATCAAGGTGGGCCGCCCGTGGTTCGACGGCCCGATCCCCCTCCTGCCCGTCGCCCAGCTCTACGCCCGCGACGTCCCCTTCCCGTGCCCGCCCGACGCGGACCTCCTCCAGGTCCTCTGGTGCCCCTTCGACCACGAGATGGCCCACCCCCGGACAGCCCTCTTCTGGCGCTCCTCCGCCACTGTCACCGACGTTCTCGACGCACCGCCCGAGCCGCCCATCGTCCAGCGGGACTGCTACCTCCCGGGGCCGTGCCTGTTCTCACCGGAGCAGGTCACCGAATTCCCCTACCCCGGGGAGCTGAGCAAGGAGCTCCGGGACCAGCTGGACGACATGAGCCGCTGGGAGACGATCGATCCTGCGCGGTACAACACGTACGCGGACGACCCGGGCGAGCTCTACCAGAACAACCTCTCCACCGCCCCCGGCTGGAAGACCGGCGGCTGGAGCAGCTGGCCCCGCACCGACCCCAAGCCCCGCCCCTGCCCCGAGTGCGGCACCGAGCAGGTCCCGCTCCTCACCATCGCCTCCTGGGAATGGGACGGCGGCAGCGGGACCTGGATCGCCGAGGAGGAACGGACGAACCCGGCTCCGCGTCCCCTGGGCGCCCAGGACGGCAACTTCACCTTGATCGACATCATCGGCGGCTACGACCTCCAACTCCACGTCTGCCCGGCATCCCCGGACCATCCGCACATCGAACTGCTCCCGTGAGCCCTGCGGAAGTCCTCCGCGCCGACGCATACGCCACTATCGGTACCGCGATCGAGTCTCCAGTCAGCAGCCTTGGCCAACTACCAGATGATCCAAACGACGGGCCCTAGCCGCCAGCCTGGCCAGTGCTGCCGATCAAGGAGCGCCGCGCCTACTGACCCTGCCTGCCGACGCCGATGCCCGAAGTAGCATCCGGCGAGGCCGCGGTAACGGGCATCGGCGTTCGGCCTCAACAGCGCATCTCCGGCCGCCTTCGCTTTTGGGCCGGTGATGTCGATGGTGATCCTGACCGGCTCGCCGTCTGCGGTGTTGCCCGCCCCGTCCGTGGCGGTCGGGGTGATGGTGTGCTCGCCGTCGGCCAGGGAGGTGGCGGGGGTGCAGGCGACTGCCGCGGCGTCCACCATCGCCGTGCACACCGTGGAGCCCCCATCGGTCAGCGACACCGTGCTCCCGGCCTCCCCGGTCCCGGCGAAAGCCACGTCAGGCAAGTCCAGGCCGAAGAAGCCGGCTGACGAGTAGCCTCCTCGTCACAAGATCCTGGGGGGGATTCATGAACAGCGAACACAAGCGCCTGCATCGCCCGCCGCGCCCGGACGAGGAACTCATTCGATTCCACAACGGCGACACCCTCGACAACATCCCGATCCTGCGCCTACCCGAACCGGAGGCCACAAGCAGCCGGAGACGCCCGCCACTGAAGCTACTGGCCATCCTCGTCCCGGGTATCGCCGTGGTCGGCGCACTAGCCGGCCTCGGCCTCGCCGCCCTGATGGATGACCCGAACCCTCGCCCACCGGCCAGGGCCGACGCTCCGCCGTCTCCTACCCCCTCCACGTCACCCTCCGCCACGAACCCGGTAACGACTGCGTCGGCCACGCCATGGACACAACCGTCCAGTAAGCCTGAGACGGAGACGAAGGCAACGGCGCTCGAACAGGTCAGCATCATCCAGACGCCAGCAACTGGCGGCGACCCTGGCTCCTCGTACTGCCTCATCTACACCGGCAGCAGCTCCGGCCCCGAGCGTGAAGCCATCCTCCTGATGAATGCCCCTGGCTATCAGTGCCACGACATGCTGCCGTACGACGCGACCGGAGAGCACTCACCGTTCATGACGGAGGCGCCAGACTGCGCGGCACCTGCACGGCCTGCGGTGCTGAGTTTTGCGGAGGTGGGCGGCTGGGAGCAGGAAGTGATGTACACCTGCCTCACCGAGCATCACGGCGCGTGAACCGAGCAGCCGCGCACACGCGGCCTTGTCGCAGCGGCGGCTTATCATCCGTTCGTGACAGACATCCCCGACGAATTGATCAATCTCGAACGTACCGCCGAAGCCGAACGCGAGAAGCTGGCCGGCCTGGACGGCGAAGCGCATCAAGCACAGTGGCGCCGCTGGCTCCAGGCCGCCGAAACGTTCCAGGCCGCGGTGACCGAGCATGCTGGCCGTGACGCCAACCGGTACGAGCTGGAAATGGCCGTGAAGAAGGCCGTCAGGCATCCGGAACCGGAGGCCGCCGCGGCGTAGCGACATGCGTAAGCCTCCGCACATGGTGCGGGGGCTTCGCTGTGCGTCGCTGCCTTCCCTGCACGAGCGAGGGAATCAGGTCATAGATGGGTGGCTGGCCGCCCACCTGCTGGCGCATCCACTGGACCCCGCCCCACGCCCCCTGGCTCAACCAGGCAGAGCTCGTCTTCTCCCCACTGACCCGGGCTGTCCTGCGGCACAGCGACCGGCAGCCGCGACAACCTGATCGAGAAGAGGGACGCCTGGGTGATCCAGCGAAACGAACACTCCTGTCCCTCCGCTGGACCTACGAGGGCACCCCGCTCGAGTAAACGGCCTGACCTCCGCACCCCGGCCCACACGTCACGGTCAACTGGACAGTGCCACTGTGAGGTCCACCTCGATCAGCTGCCCGGGAAAGCCGAGCTGCGCGACCCCCACCAGCGTGCTTGCGGTGGTGAACGCCGACCCTATGACCGAACCGGTCAGGCGCTGCCAGGCGACGCCCAGAACCGCGACATCGCTGCTAACCACATAGATCACCGAGCGGACGACATGATCCGGCCGGGCGCCCACCGCGCTCAGGGCAGTGATGGCGTTGGCTGCCACCTGGTCGATCTGGGTGTCGAGATCGCCCGGACCCACCAGCACCCCTGAGCGGTCAATCGGGCACTGCCCCGCCAGGAACGCCGTCCGGCCCACCTCTACCACGGTGATGTGGTGATACCCCGGAGTCGGATGGAGCTCGACGGGATTGATTCGCGTGATCTCGGCGGTCATGGCGCGAGTCTGGCGACTCGGCCGACGCCGCGCACCACGATTTCAGCAGGCTCACCCGAAGACCGGGCCCGCAACGAAGCATCCGAAGCAACCCCACCAGCTCCAACCATGGACCGTGAAGACCATCAACCGCCCTCCACGAACTTCCGCGGGGGCAACACTAGTTCTTCTGCAAGGTGCGGGTGACACCCGCGATGACGGCGGTCGTCAGCACCCATCCCAAGGCGATCAGCAGGTAGGCCAGCCACTGGAGGCTGCCCTCCGTCCAGTACCAGGCCGTGCCCTGGCCCCAACCGCCGATGGGGATCAAGAGGTCGAGCGTGTAGACGAAGGGCTGGAACGGAGCACCCTCGCCCGGCTTCACCGGGGTCGGAGACTGCGCACCGAAGACCAGGGTGCCTAGCAGGGTCAGTATCAGGAGCCAGACGCCTGCCAGCCAGGGCCGGTAGCCGTAGCCAACGGTCACGTCGAGCAGGTGCCCCCAGGCACGCGCCGGCAGGGGCAAGGTGAGGCGCCGGTGGCGCTGTTTGGCCAGGAGCACGCGGCGGGCGTCGTCGTCGTGGCCGATCATCCGGTACCAGCTCGCCAACTGCTCATACGGCTGCGGGCTGTACCCCGGGCTGCGCCGTACCCACGCCAAACGGCGGGCCACAGAGTCCCGCTGTCCCACTGCCTCCCGCCGCTCGCCATCCTCTTGCACCTTGATGGAGCCGTAGACGAAGCCGTCCAGCTCCACCACGTCCGGCCAGCTCTGCATGCTCTCGTGGAGGTACGACACTTGCGCGCCCCGAAGGTCCACGGTGCCGGACGGCGGCCGGGCCAGGGTCAAGTCGAAGTCGACGGCCTGCATCATTAGAGCGACCAAAGAGGGGCCGCGGCCGTCGGGCGGCCCGTTCAGGACGGCCCCTTCAAAGCTCAGATTGTCCGAGATCCGGGCACCCCGCAGCCGGACGGTCCCGTTCGCGGTGAATCCGTCGGAGAAGTCGAGCGTCGAGGCGATGGCGTTGTCCAGGGCGAGCGCCACTCCGCGTGGGCCGGGGCCCGCTAGATATGCGCCCTGCATGAAGAGTCCGCCCGGCAACTGTGCTCCCAGCAGCCGTACTTCACCTCGTGCGACGAACCCGTCGTTGCAGAAGACGCCCCCTTCCATGACCAGGCCGCCAGCGGCCACGGCCCATCCTCCAGACGCGCTGAACTCGGCCCCGTTGAGGAGCATGCCGCCGGTCACCTGAGCGTCGCTGAGCGACAGGGCGGTACACACGTGGTTGAAAGGCGAGGAAGCGAGGCTTTCCACGACGGAGCGCCGCAGATCGAGGACTCCCTCGATGCGGGCCGAATCGGCTTCAATGCCAGGCACCCGGCTACCCGTGATCACGAGCGTCTGCGTCGACGCTCCGAGAAGGTCCACCGACTCCTCAAACCAGCAGTCCTCGAGCCAGAGGCCGTGAGCGACCTGCGCGCCGGCCAGGTTGAGCCGCCCAGATATCCGCGCCCCGGCGAGCCTCAGACACGCGACGGCGCCCGGTTGCACGGTGCTCGCGCCCAGGAGGAGCGCCACGATCACGACGGCCCGCACCGTCCGCCCTGGGCCCCACTGCCCACCTCCGGCGACACGATCGTCCTCGGGGACGCCCGTGCGCAGGTCCACGCCGCGCCCATCGGGGAACGCGTCCCACAGCTCACGCTCCGGTGAAGTCAACTCGTCGTATGAGAGCACCCATGCAGAGTAGTGATCTTCTTTCGCGTTCGCCTTACCCCACCGCGCGGACCGGAGAGCGCCCCCATTCCGTCAGGGGTTCTTAGACGGTGTCCTATGTGGTGAGGCGGACGAGTCGCTTGTAGCAGCACAGGGCCGCGGCGAGGCCGAGAAAGGCCAGGTAGTTGCGTGGATGGCGTTCGTAGCGTGGGCTGAGCCTGCGGTATCCGGACAGCCACGAGATCGTGCGCTCGATCACCCATCTGCGGCGGCCCAACCGTTCGCTGGACTCGATGCCTTTGCGGGCGATACGCACGCCGATGCGCTTGCCTCGTAACCATTTCCGCAGGTGGGGAACGTCGTAGGCCTTGTCTGCATGCAGGCGCTGCGGCTTGAAGTGGCGGCCGCTGTGGGGGTCGTGTCTCGTTTGGTGTCCCGCCACCATAGGCTTCAGGCCTTCGCTGTCGTGGGTGTTGGCGGCAGAGACGCCGACGACCAGGGGCAGTCCGTTCGCGTCCGACAGGACGTGCATCTTGGAACCCGGCTTACCCCGGTCCACGGGGCTCGGACCAGTGAGTTCGCCCCCTTTTTAGCGCGCACGTGGGCGGAGTCGAGGACCACGCGGGAGACGTCGATCAGGCCTGCATCGTCGAGTCGGTGCAGGACCGCTTCGTGGAGCCGGCCCCAGACCCCGGCCCTCGACCAGATCATGAACCGGCGATGCGCGGTCGACTTCGATATGCCGAAGCACGGCGGCAGGGCCCGCCAGGCGCAGCCGCTGACCAGCACGTAGATGATCGCTGCGAACAGCGTCTCATCAGGCGTGTTCGGTGTTCCACCGCCCTGCGGCCGCACCCGGTCCTCCGGAATCAACGGCTTGGCGATCTCCCACAAGCCGTCCGGAACAATCCAACTCCACGTACCCCGCCCCATGAACAGCCCCACGAGCGATCACCACATAGGACACCGTCTTAAGAAGTCATCTCATTTGGTTGACTCGGCATTCTGTGGGGCATGGTGGGGATGATTGAGCGGTTGGTGCCGGACAAGTTGTGGGAGTTGTTCCAGCGGGTGGTACCGGAGGCGCCGTCGCGACCTCAGGGGGGTGGCCTGCGTCGGTACGGTGACCGGGAGGTGCTGGCCGCGATTGTGTTCGTAGCCACGTCGGGTTGTACCTGGCAGCAGGTGCCGTCGGCGTCGTTCGGGCCGTCGGGGGCGACGGCCCACCGTCGTTTCACGGAGTGGTCGAAGGCCCGGGTGTGGGCCAAGCTCCACCGCCTGGTCCTCGACGAGCTGGGCGCACGCGGCGAGTTGGACTGGTCCCGTTGCGTGATCGACTCGGTGAACATGCGGGCCCTGAAAAAGGGGGACCTGACAGGTCTGAATCCTGTCGACAGGGGCAAGTACGGCTCGAAGATCCACCTGATCACGGAACGGTCGGGTTTGCCCATATCCGTCGGGATCTCCGGGGCCAACCTGTATGACAGCCAGGCCCTGATCCCGCTCGTGAAGGGCATCCCGCCGATCCGCTCACGCCGCGGACGACGACGGCGCAAGCCCGCCAAGCTTCATGCCGACAAGGGCTACGACTACGCCCATCTGCGGCGATGGTTACGTGAGCGGGGCATCACGCACCGGATCGCCCGCAAGGGAGTGGAGTCCTCGCAACGACTGGGCCGCCACCGTTGGACCGTAGAGCGCACCATGGCCTGGCGCGCCGGCTGCCGCCGCCTCCACCGACGCTACGAACGCAAAGCCGACCACTTCCTCGCCTTCACCAGCATCGCCTGCACCCTCATCTGCTGCCGCAGGCTCTGCGGGGCACGTTCAAGTGCCCCCACGGGCGTGGAACGCCTTCGCCGCCCCGCAGGTTGGCCGCCCACTTGTCGTCCTGCGTGCGCTTCACCTGCCGCTCCTCCTCGGTGGCAGGGGCTAGGGGCCGGACGGGGGACGCAGGTGCCACGGTACGAGGGGGTGCGGGAGGTGGCTAATCGTCGGCCCGGCCGTCGGGATGTGCCCGTCAGACCCTTGACCGGGTGCCGCTTCGACGGAGGATGGGGGAAGAGAGCGGGTCTGCGTGGTGAAGTGTGGGCCTCTGATAACTCCGACAGCAGGGAGCGTTTCTTCCGATGACCGCACAGCCCGCACGCCCTGAGCGCGGCGGTCCCAAGACCGCCTCGGTCATGGATGTTTCGCCGTTCAAGCCTTCTCTCGTCAAAGCGGTGTTCAGGGACGTGACCCCGATGCACGTCTCTCGGTCGGCCGCGTGGGCCGCCGCGTCGGTGACGCGGACAGTGCTGACGGAGATCATCGACGGCGCGAGGAGAGCGGCGGCGGCGGAGGCCCGGAAGAAGCTGATTCCCGGGGACCTTCTCTCGGCGATCGACCGGAACGTCGAGCTCGAGGTGGGGGCCAAGTGGTACGACCACAGCCCGACGTTTCAAGGCCTGACCGGTGTCCTGTACGACGCCGAGGGTGTCATTGTGCCTTCTCGTAAGCGCAGCAGGTCGCGCAAACCGAGTGCTGTGGTCGGCGCCCACAGGTTCGAGGCCGGGGTCAAGAAGCTGCTGTGGAGCCAGGGGGCGACGGCCGTCCCAGCGATGGTCCGCGACCTGGACGGAATCGCGAGCGTGTTCCTGACGGACCTCGCCCGGGACGCGGCCATGGTCGTCCGCGAGGGCGGGGTCAAACGTTTCGGTACGGTCACCCTAGTGATGTCGGGCGAACCGGCCCCACCCCCGTTCCTCAAGGATTCCCTCCGGGCCCTGTCCACTCGCAGGGGGGATGGGCGGACCATCGGCAGGGATGACATCCTGGCCGCCACCACGATGCAGTTGTTCGGCGGCAACCTCAGGCAGCGAGCCCTCACCGAGGCACGCGAGGCGACACAGAACACTTCGGCCGGCTGAGCGGGTGCGACCAACATCGCCGCCTGCACCCTCATCTGCTACCGCAGACTCGCCAAATGAGATGGCCTCTAAGTCGCCTCACAGAACCATTCCAGCCGACATCACGGTTCAACTTCAGTAGCCTGTGCTCAGCGGTCCGAACAGGGCGCGTGTAGACGGCCGAGGGCCCCGACCCCCTGATGGGGGCGGGGCCTTTGTCGCCCCCAAGGGGTCTGCGGTGCTCACCGCTTCGACGGCCGCAGCTGACCTCAGCCGACTCCCCCGCCCTCGTTCCCACGGGTTTGTGGGGGCTCTCGTGGGAACGTCATGGGAACGGAAGGCCGTGTAAAGGCGGGGAACGATCAGACAGGGACGGGAAGGCCGGACCTCGCTGATCAGCAGAAACGGTGAACCCCAGGGAAGATCATTACAGGCGGGGAAGACCATAAGGCCTCTTTGAGGGCGGCGATCTCGGCTTTCAACCGGATGATCTGAGCGTCCCGGGGGTCGGGAGTGTCCCCGGCTTCGCGCATGGCGGCGAGGCGGGTTTCGAACTCTTCGCGCAGGTGGGCGTAGGGCCGGTTGCCGTAGAAGGCGGTGCGGTCGATTCCGGATTCGCGGGCGAGGGTCTTGACGTCGCATTTCCCGCCGGGTGGGAGATCGCCGCGTAGGAGCCGGTCCATGGCGGCCCGGATGCGGTTCTCGTCCGGATCTGCCGGGCGAGTTCGACAGCGTGCGGTCCCATGGAGGACACCAGGAACAGGGCGGCGGCGAGCATCGGCTGCATGACGGCGTCGTCGACGGGCTGGGGCTTGTTCTCGGTCCGGCCGCTGGGCTTTTCGGCGATGGCGGAGGCAGTGGCCCCGCCCCAGGGCCGCAGATCGTAGGAGTGCACGCGGGCCAGCGCGCCATACGAGGTCCACGTGACGCGGAACTTGCTGCCCTTGGTGATGCCCTCCGGCAGCGGGAACGCGATCGGCATCAGCCGAGGTGCCGCCGGGAGCGGCGGCACCTCGCAGGCCAGCAGGTAGGAGAACTCCTGCAGCCGCGTCCCCGAAGACACCACGAGTTCCCCCACCGCCCCCTTGCGTGCCAGATGACGCCCGCGGAACCGGCCCGGCCCCTCGTCCTCACTGCCGTCCGGCCGCAGCCCCGCCAGGCCGTTGATGAACATGGCCGCGAAGTCGTCCTCCAGATACTTGATCGTCACATGGGCGTGCGGCACCCGCCGACGGGCCTGATTGACGAGGACCTCACGTACGGTCTCGGCGTAGAGCACCACCGCCTGCTGATAGGTGAACGGCACTGCCGTCGCGTAACCCTCGGCCGTCGCCCACCGGTAGAACATCCCCAGCACGCTCATGTGCTGGTTCCACGTGACCGCTCCCAGGCGCCGCTCGGGATCCCCGGTAGCCCGGTCCACCGCGTACGTGATCAGCAGGGCCTTCAGCCGGTCCCGGGTATCAAAGATCTCGACCCCGTGCAGCTGGGCCGCCACGATCCAGTCCCGCAAGATCCGCCCGTACGTCCCCCACGACGACGGCGCCGAGCAATTCTCCGTCGGCCGCAACCGCAACCACTCGTTGACCACCGCCGTCGCCCGGAACTCCCCAGCCATCATCGAAGAGGAGGTCATCGTCGACGAGGAAGGCCATCCCCTCGGGAATCGTCGGCTTCCCCGACAGCCCCCAGGACTCCCAGCCCGCACTCGAGTAGAACGCCAGCTCCATGACGCCGACCGTAGGCACGAGACACAGGTAACCCCACCCAACAAGTGAGTTCGATCGCTACCTCTCATGTCCTTACGAGACATGGCAGTTGTGCGTAAACAACCCAGGAAGCCGAGGGCGTGATCGCAGCCATCGCGTTCTCTTATGCATAGGGTCAGGGACTTTCCGCTCTGGGTGACGGCTGCTTCACTTCCGCATGCGTGGCCTTGGTGCACCAGTCCCACAACTGGCCCTGAACAGAACGGAATTCGGGGACGCGCATTGCAGATGCATATAGAACGCACAGCAACTGCACAAGGCAGGAACAGTCAAGGCCGAGGCGACACGCAGGGGATGTCGATGTCGCCGGATTCCAACTCTCGCTGCGCACGGGGCCCGCACCCCGCACCCTCATCGGCCGGCCATATCACCGGCGCCGAGCCGCACTCCATCCTGGGGAGACCGACATGACACTGATGACACGACGCTCCGTCCTGGTCGCCGGGACGGCCACAGCCGGCGCCCTCCTCGTCCCGGCGTCCACCGCCCTGGCCTCCAGCGCCGCGGCGACGGGCGGGAAGATCTCGGTGGGGGCCGACGAGACCTACGTGCTCTCCAGGACCACCCGCGTGAGCATGCTCTCCATCGCGGAGGGCGGCAAGATCGCCGCACCGGACGGGTACAGCCTGACGCTGACCGTCGACGGCGTGGAGACCGGCCAGTTGCTGACCAAGACCGGAGGGACCGAGACGCTCATCGCGGCCGGCACCTACCGGGGTGACGTCGTCCTCACGGTGGCCGAGGCCAATCCGGTCACCTACGAGACGCTCACCTTCCCCTTCCGCCAGGCCCTCTACGTGGGGGCGGACGGTGTCGTACGCGCGAAGTCCGTCCTCACCAGCGTGCTCGGCGGACGGCTGACCGACGCCCACGCCACGAACGTCTCGATCACCTCCACCGGTGAGTGCTTCGACGGCGTCGTCGTGGAGAACGCCGCCTACACGCTTCGGCAGCCCCGCATCACCCTCACCGGTAACGGACGCTGTGACTTCGTCGGCTACGGCGCCGCCGTCGTCGGTACCGACTCGGACACCACACTGCTCGTGGACGGGGCGAGCATCGCCACCAAGGGGGTGGTCCGCACCGGCGTCATCGCCGACGACGGTGCCAACGTCATCGTCAAGAACTCCACGATCCGGGCACGCAACGGTGTGCTACCCGACGACTACCAGGCCACCGTGGAGACGCCGTACATGCAGTCTGCTCCCTGGATGCTGGGCATCGACGGAAACGTCCGCGCCACGAACCTGCTGGGCGCCGACACCAAGGCCACCTACATCAACTCCACCGTCACGTCGGAGACCTGGGGTGCCCTGTCGGTCGAGGGCGGCAGTGCGCTCAGGCTGACTGCGATCAACAGCAGTGTCGGCAACACCGGCGCATACGGCTACGGCACCTATGCGATCGGCGACGCGACCGTACGGGTGCTCGGCTCCCGCTTCGACGTCGGCAGCTACGCGACCATCTGCGCGGGCCCGGCCGCCTCGATCCACTACGGCGACAGCACGCGCGAGGCGGTCGCGAAGCTCAACTCGAAACTGGAGCTGGGGCTCAGCGCTGCGGAGCTCGCCGCCCTGCCGGTGCGCAACACCGTCATCAACTCGAAGCACTTCGGATGGATGTTCTTCGGCACCGGGACGCTGAAGGTCGACGGCGGGACGGTGGTCAACTCCGAGAAGACCACCTTCCTCAACAAGGGCCAGCAGACCACCATCACCGTCGACGGCTCCGGCGGCGCCCGGCTGAACCCCGGGAACGGCATCATCCTGCAGATGATGGAGCTCGACGACCCGGGCCCCGTGATGGTCGACGGCAGGATGATGAACGTCGGCGTCTACACCGAACCCACGGACGACCCCACCAAGGACTCCGGCTTCGACGTCACCGCCGTCCACACGGCAGACGGCGCCGCCTCCTTCAGCTCGATCGCCCTGAAGGGCGACTTCTACAACGGCATGCGCAAGGGCAAGAACATGGTCCTCACCTTCGACGACTCCACCGTCGAGGGCGTCATCTCGGCGTCCCGGACCAAGCACGCCGTCAGCACCATCGATTCCTCGAACTTCTACGAGCTCGGGGAGGTCACGAACACCGTGCAGGCGGCCGTCAACAACGGCGTGATCGTCCAGCTGAACAGCGGCTCCACCTGGAGGGTCACGGGCACCTCGTACCTGACCAAGCTCGTGGTCGACGCGGGCGCTTCCGTGGCTGGGGCCGGGGGACGGACCCTGACCATGACCGTGGACGGCGCCGCCACCGACCTGGAGCCGGGCGCCACATACTTGGGCGCCATCGTCCTCGAGGTCGCCTGACGTGACAGGGCCTCTGACATGACAGGTCGTCTGACATGACACCCAGGACGGCGCCATGACCTGACGCACCCACATCCACAGAGTGTGCCTCTCGCTGCCCGGCGGCGAGGGGCACGCCTTTACCACATGACTCCGTGTATTCACTTGGTGTTCACTCTCGGGTCTTAGTGCGTTCAGATGGTCCCTTCATTGATCTCTCATCTTTTACCTGTTTCTTACCTGTAGACGACCGACAGTCGGCAGTCGAACTACAGGAAAGGAAGCCATGTCAGAGGCCCTACAAGTGGCCAGCAGACTTCACGCGTTCAACCGGTATGAGCTGAAATACCTCGTTCCCGTGGAGCAGGCCGCGGAGATCCGCGACGAGCTCGGTGAGCGGATGGATCAGGACCTGCACAGCCCGGTGGGCGGATACGGCGTGTGGAGCCTGTACTACGACACGCCCCAGCTCCGCTTCTACTGGGAGAAGATCGAGGGGCTGAAGTTCCGCCGCAAGCTGCGGATCCGGCACTACGGCGATCTCGCCCAAGTGACCGACGAGTCCCCGGTGTGCGTGGAGATCAAGCAGCGCGTCAACCGCGTCACGCAGAAGCGCAGGATCACACTGCCGTACGCCGCGGCCCGACGGCTGTGCGACGAGCGGGAGATGATCGAGCACTCCGAGAAGGAGCGGGCCTTCGTCAACGAGGTCCTGGAGCTGGTCGTCCGGCTCAATCTCCAGCCCACCGCCATCACCGGCTACCAGCGAGAGGCGCTGGTGGGCAGGGCGGAGGATACGGGCCTGCGCGTGACCTTCGACCGCCGGATCCGCGGCCGTGACCGCGATTTCCACTTCGGCACGCCGAACGCCGAGAACCGGTTCACCATCCCGCCGCACATGTCGGTGATGGAGATCAAGGTCAACGAGCGCACTCCGTACTGGATCACCGATCTCGCCGCCAGGCGCAATCTCAACCTGATCCGGGTCTCCAAGTACGTCCAGAGCATCGAGGCGTTCGGCCTCGCGCCGAGGTCCGTCTTCCACGTCCGCGAGGAGGACCTCCCGCCCGCGCCCGAGTCGGGCGCCGGCGCGGACCCGGACGCACTACCGGCCACCCGCTTCGCCCCCGCATCCCCCACTACCCCCACATCCCCCACAACCCACCGCACCACGGAGGCACTTCACCCGTGAACCTCAACCTGCAGGACCTGAGCGGCACGTTCAGCGTGGCCGACATCGTCCTCGCGATGGCTCTCTCGTTCGTGCTGTCCACGGCGATCGGCTACGTCTACCGGGCGACGCACCGCAACGTCTCCTACAGCCAGTCGTACGTCCAGACGCTCGTCATCGTCGGCATGATCGTCGCGCTGATCATGCTGGTGGTCGGCTCGAACCTGGCCCGCGCCTTCTCGCTCGTCGGCGCGCTGTCGGTGGTGCGCTTCCGCAACGCGGTCAAGGAGACCAGGGACGTCGGCTTCATCTTCCTGGTGATGGGTCTGGGCATGGCCTGCGGTGCCCGCTTCTACACGCTCGCCGCGATAGCGGGTGTCGCGATCTGCCTGATCATCATCGTGATGCACAAGTTCAACTGGTTCCACCTCAACGTCCAGCGCCAGGTCGTCAAGGTCCAGGTCCCCGCCGGTGAGGACCACACCCAGGCCATCCAGGACGTGCTGCTGCGCTACACCTCCGAGTTCGAGCTGGTCTCCACCGAGTCCATCCGCGGCGGTGCGCTGACCGAGGTCTTCTACACCGTCCGGATCAAGAAGGGCCACGAGCCGGGCGAGCTCGTCGCCGCCCTGCAGGAGCGCACGTTCGGGCAGCGCGTGACCGTGCTGACCGGTTACGACCAGACGGACCTGTGATGGCCGCCGGACCCGCGAGGGCCGGACGTAAGCGGCTGGTGCACCGGCTCCCGCTGCGCCTTCGCCACCACTGGAAGCCTGCCGCCCTGCTCGCCGCGGGGCTGGCCGTCCTGCTGATCTTCTTCGGCGACGCGCGCGTCTCACCGTTCGTCACGAGCGCCTCGGCCGAGGACAGCGACAGCATCACGGAGAACATCCCCGGCACCGTCGGCCTCTACGACGCCTCCAAGGCGCACTCGATCCAACTCGAGTACGACGAGGACGACTTCGACGAGATGATGGAGAAGTTCCAGGACGACGGCTCCAAGGAGTACATCGAGGCCGACGCCACGATCGACGGCACGTTCATCAACAGCGTCGGTATCCGTCTCAAGGGCAACTCGACACTGCGGAGTCTCGGCGGCGGTGGTGGCGGCATGGGCGGCGGTGGCCAGGCACCGGGGGGCGGTCAGATGCCCGAAGGTGGCCAGATGCCCGAAGGCTTCCCTGGCGGCCAGCAGGGTGATGGTGCCCAGCAAGGTGACGGTGCCCAGCAAGGTGACGGTGCCCAGCAGGGCGACGGCAACCAGCAGCAGGACGGCGGCGCGAACGCCGACGCCCAGCAAGGCGGTGCCGGTGGTGCCGGTCGTGCCGGTGGCGGTGCGATGAGCATCCAGCTCTCCGCCGACAAGCCCGAGGAGCTGCCCTGGCTCATCAAGATCGACGAATACGTCGAGGGCCGCGCCTACCAGAGCAAGCGGCAGATCGCCGTACGCCCGGGCAGCAACGAGGACCTTCCCCTCAACGAGGCGGTCTCCCTGGCGCTGGTGGACGAGTCGGACCAGGCCGCGCAGCGCTACGCCTTCTCGTCGCTCACGGTCAACAACCGCCCGGCGGCGACCCGTCTGATCGTCGAGAACCCGTCCAAGGAGTACGCGGAGAACACGGTCGGCACGGACGGCGTCCTGTACAAGTCGCTGAGCACCGGTTCCTTCACGTACCAGGGCGACGACCCGACCGACTACGAGACCGACTTCAAGCAGCTCACGAAGGAGGGCAGCCAGGATCTCCAGCCGGTCATCGACCTGATCAAGTGGGCCGAGAAGGCCACGGACAAGGAGTTCGCGGCCGAACTCGACGAGTACGTGGACGTGAAGTCGTTCGCCCGCTACGTGGCGACGCAGAACCTGCTGCTGAACTTCGACGACATAAGCGGACCAGGGAAGAACTACTACCTCTGGTACGACCTGGGCACGAAGAAGTTCACGGTCCTGGGCTGGGACTACAACCTCACGTTCAGCGGCAGCGCCACAGCCGGTCCCGATGACGAGATCGGCATGGGCGGTGGTGGCGGTATGCGCCAGGGCGCGGGGCAGACGGAACAGGGTGCAGGGCAGACGGAGCAGAACGGGAACACCTCGTCCGGCACCGCCTCGTCCGGCACTGCCCAGGGCACCGCACCATCCGGAACCGCCCAGGGCGCCGCACCGTCCGGGGCACCGGGAGGCGCCATGCCCTCCGGCGCACCGCAGGCACCCGGCAACGGCCAGAGCGGCGGAACCCAGGGGCAGGGCGGCAACGGAGCCGGGGAGGACGGCAACGGCCAGTTTCCCGGCGGAGGTCAGGGCGGCGGGGGCGGTGGCATGTCCACGGGCCACACGCTCAAGGACCGCTTCCTGGAGACGGAGGCTTTCGACTCCGTGTACCACGCCGCGTACAAGGAGCTCTATCAGGAGTTCTACGGTTCCGGCTCCGCGGTCGACGCCCTCGACGCTGCGGTCGCCCAGGCCAAGAAGGCGGGCGCCGACGCGTCCGGGATCACCGACGCGGCGAAGTCCCTCCGGACGACGATCACTTCGCGGACGAAGAGCCTCGCCAAGAACAAGGTCATCAGCGGCTGACACACCACACCGCACCCGACGACCCGGAAGCTCCGGGGCCCTGCTCTGCAGGGCCCCGGAGCTTCCGGTCTGTCTGCATCCGTCTCGTCGCCATGTCGGCCTGTCACTATGTCGGCCTGTCGGCACTGTCGGCCGTACCGCGCCGAGCTCGGCCGCCGCCCGGCAAACGAGCCGGGCCCCGATGCTCGACCGCCGGAGAGCTGTGCCGAGTGGCCCGGCAGAGTGGCAGCGGCGGCGCGTGTATGTCCGCCGGGCAGGCGCCGCCGCCGGGCGACCGACCATGCCTGCCTGCCTGTCTGCCGGCGGCCGTCAGCGCATCTGCCGCCGCACCAGCTCATGCAACCGCCCACCCGTGTCCGCAAGCAGCTCAGCGGGCGGCCCCTGCTGCACGATCCGCCCCTCCGACATCACGATCACGCGGTCGGCGTCCATGACGGTCGACAGCCGGTGGGCGATCACGACCCGCGTCGCCTGCAGGCGGCGGGTGCTCTCGATCACGGTGCGCTGGGTCTCGTTGTCCAGCGCGCTGGTGGCCTCGTCGAAGAACAGGATGCGCGGCCGGCGGATGAGGGCCTGGGCGATCATCAGGCGCTGGCGCTGTCCGCCCGAGACGGAGCTGCCGCCGGCGACGATGGTGTGCATGCCCATGGGCATGCGCTTGATGTCCTCGGCCAGGCCCGCCAGTTCGGCCGCCTCCCACGCCTCCTCCAGCGTGAACGGCTCGGCACCGCAGATGCAGTCCAGGATCGAGCCGGTGAGGGGCTGCGCGTGCTGCAGGACGACGCCGCACTGGCGGCGCACGGCGGCCTGGTCCAGGGCCGACAGGTCCTGGCCGTCGTACAGCACACTGCCCGAGACCGGCTTGTCGAAGCCGATGAGCAGCCTCAGCAGCGTGGACTTGCCGCAGCCGCTCGGGCCCACGACCGCCACGAACTCGCCGGGCCGCACCTCGAAGGTCACGTCGTCGAGGACCAGCGGCCCGTCGTCGGTGTAGCGGAAGGACAGCTTGCGGGCCTCGATGCCGCCGGACAGTACGCCGGGCTGGGTGCTGGCGCCGCGGACCTCCGGGGTCGCGTCGAGGACCGGCTTGATCTCCTCGAACATCGGCAGCGCGGCGGCGGCCGAGACCAGCGCGCCCGTGAGCTGCGTGGCCGAGGTCAGCATCATGGTCATCGCGGTGTTGAAGGTCAGGAACGCACTGGCCGAGAGGGAGCCGCGGGCCGGGCCCGCCAGCAGCATGAACATGATCAAGGAGCAGAGCGGCAGATAGACCGCACCGAGCACCGTCGTCAGGTTCTTGATCCGCCCGACGCGCTGCTGCAGCTCCCGGCTGCGCGCGAACTCCTTGGCCCAGGAGGCGTACGCGTAGTTCTCGGCCGCCGCGACCCGCAACTTGGGCAGGCCGCGCAGAGTCTGGAACGCCTGGTTGTTGAGCTTGTTGCTCAGTACGACGAGCCGGCGCTGCCAACGCACCTGCCACAACCCCATACCGAGGAACACGGCCGCGATCACCAGCAGCAGGCCCATGGCCGCGAGCGCCAGCGGGACGCTGTAGACGAGGAGCAGGACGAGGTTCATCGCACCGACCGTGCCCGCCTGCACGACCACCGGACCGACACCCGCCAGCAGCCGCCGGATCGCGCTGATGCCCATCGCCGCACTGGCCAGCTCGCCGGTGGAGCGGCCGGTGAAGAACTTCGTAGGCAGCCGCAGCAGCCGGTCCCAGACCGCCGGCTGCAGCGTGGCCTCGATGCGCCCCTCCATCCGCAGGATGGTCAGGTTCTGCATCAGCATGAACGCGGCCGACACGATGCTCGCGATCATGATCGCGAGACAGACCTGGACGATCAGGCTCTTCTCGGCGTTCGGCACGAAACCACCGAGCACCTTGCCGGTCGCGATCGGCACCAGCGCACCCAGTACGACCGTCACCAGTCCGCTCAGCAGCAGATTGCGCATGTCGCCGTTCGTGCCGCGCAGGCTGAAGCGCATCAGCCGCAGCGGGCTCATCGCCCGCTCCGGCAGCGGACGGTAGAACATCACCGCGCGCGGCTCGAACTCCTCCGCGTTGTCCTCGCCCACGCGGATGCTGCTGCCGGTCGCCGGGCTCTGCGCCACGTACCCGCCGCGCCGCCACAGCAGCGCGACCGGCGCGCCGGACGCAGCCCGATAGCCCACCACAGGGCCCGCGTTGTCCCGCCACCAGCGTCCGTCGAGCCGGATGGGCCGGGTCCGGATACGCGACGCCACGGCGATGCGCTCGACCGGGTCGAGACGCTCGTTCTGCGCGCCGCTCATCGAGGGCTCCGTGAGGGTGATCCCTGCCGCCCGGGCCACCACGTCGCAGACGGCGTACGTGGCGTCGTCACCGCCCGCTGTGGTGCGGGACGGCTTCGAGCGCCGGCGCATGGAGTCGAGCAGCGCCTGGTCGGCCTGGGCGCGCACGGCCTCGCCCGCCTTGATGCCGGCCGCCGTACGGTCCTCGTGAGAGCGCTCCAACTGCTCTATCCAGCGGTCGAGCGAGGACAGCAGCCGGTACTGCTGGTCGACCATCCCCTGCCACACGGCCGGATCGATGAGCAGATCGGCCGCCGCGTCCGCACTCACCTCGGCGCCGTACTGCACGCTGCCCGGCGGCACCTGCATCCACAGGATGTCGTCGTCGGTCGCCGTCTCGCCGTCCGCCGGCCGGCCGTCGAGCGGCGCCTGGAAGAGGATGCCCATGCTGCGCCCGACGCCGAGCGCGAACGCGTACTCCAGCGGACTCGGGGCGGCCTGCGCCTGCGCCTGGAAGTCGTACGACCGCACACCCGTGTCGTAGATACCGGAGCCGTAAGGATCGACGTAGGCCTCCTGCGACCACGTGTCGGTGAACTCCGGCCGGTACAGCTGCCGCAGCGGGATCCGGCGCATCACGCACTCGCGCAGCGGCCTGCCGACGAGCGTGTGCTGCGGCCCCTCGACCGGACCAAGGAGCAGGGAACCCGCTTCAAGACGGCCGAGGAAGTGCCAGTGGCCCTCCTGCACCGCGTCGACCGCGAACACGTCCATGGCGCCCGCCGCGACGAGCCACAGCACATGCGGCCCTTCCAGCGGAAGGCGGTTCAGGCCGCTGCAGTCGAGCGGCGTCCCGAGGCCGCCCAGGGCGCTGAGCACCAGGTCGCCCTCGGCGGCCCCGGTGGCGGCGTGCTGATGGACGGAGGTCATCTCAACGCTCCTTGACCAGTTCGGCGTACGGCCCTCCGGCGGCGACCAGCACGTCATGGCGCCCGCGCTCGACGACCGTGCCGTGGTGCAGCACCACGATCTCGTCGCTGTCGCGGACCGTGCTCAGCCGGTGGGCGATCACGACGCAGGCGCAGCCGCGCCGCCGCAGATTGTCGATGATGACCTGCTCGGTCTCCGCGTCGAGCGCGCTCGTCACCTCGTCGAGTACGAGGATGCTGGGGCGGCGGACCAACGCCCGGGCGATCTCAAGGCGTTGGCGCTGCCCGCCGGAGAAATTGCGCCCGTCCTGCTCCACGCGGCTGTGGATGCCGCCGGGGCGGCGCATCACGACGTCGTACAGCGACGCGTCCTGCAGGGCGGCAATCACCGCGTCGTCCGGGATCGACGGGTCCCACAGCGCCACGTTGTCCCGCACCGTGCCCTCGAAGAGGAAGACGTCCTGGTCCACGAAGGACACCGAGGCGGCCAGCGCACCCCGCGGAATGTCCTCCAGCCGCTGACCGTCGATACGGATGGTGCCCTCCCACGGCGTGTACAGCCCGGATATGAGCCGGGACACCGTGGACTTGCCGCTGCCGGACCCGCCGACCAGCGCGACCTGCTGACCCGGGCCCACCGACAGCGAGAACCCGGTGAGCAGCGGCTTGTCGAGCGGGCTGTAGCCGAACGTGATGTTCTCCAGCGTCACATGGCCTTTGAGTCTGCGCGTGCTGGACGCCCCGTCGGGACGGGCGTAGAGAGAGTCCGCGGGAAAGTTCTCGACGTCCTTCAGGCGCGCCACGTCGGCGGCGAAGTCCTGGATGCGGCCGGTGACGCCGTTGAGCCGGGTGATCGGCGCGGTGAACCGGGTCACCAGTGCCTGGAAGGCGACCAGCAGACCGATCGAGATATGGCCGTCCACCGCACGCAGACCACCGATCCACAGGATCAGCGCACTGTTGAGCGTGGCCAGGGTCGGCGCGACGACACCGAGCCAGGCCGCCGGCACGCCGAGGCGCTGCTGCTCCTCCAGCGTCGTCGCATGCTGCCCCGCCCAGCGGCGGAAGTACCCGTTCTCGCCACCCGTGGCCTTCAGCGTCTCGATCATCTGCAGGCCGGTGTACGAGGTGGTGGTCAGCCGGGCGTTGTCGGCGCGCAGCTTCTGCGTACGCGTGGCGCGCAGCCGCACCACCACCCGCATCGCCACCACGTTGAGCAGAGCGACCAGTACCCCGATGACGGTCAGCTGGGGGTCGTACGACCACAGCAGCACCGCGTAAAGGATCACGACGACCGCATCGACACCGGCCGCGGCGAGGTCGCGGGCCAGCGTCTCGGCCACCGCGTCGTTGGACTGCAGCCGCTGTACCAGGTCGGCCGGGCTGCGCTGGGCGAAGAAGGTGACCGGCAGCCGCAGCAGATGCCGCAGGAACCGGGCGCTGCTGAGCGTCGACGAGATGATGCGGCCGTGCAGCAGGTTCGCCTGCTGCAGCCAGGTCAGCACGGCCGTGAGCAGCACCGAGGCGGCCATCGACGCGAACAGCACGCCGAGCAGCGAGGTCTGGCCGCCTATCAGGAACATGTCGATGTACGTACGGCTCAGGGCCGGCACGGACGCGCCGACGGCGACCAGCATCAGGCTGGCGAGCACGGCGGCCGGCATCGTGCCGGACGTGCCGCGCAACCGGGCCGGCATGGCGCCTAGGACGCCCGGCTTGCGCCCGCCGCGCCGGAATCCCTCACCGGGCTCGAGGATCAGCACGACACCGGTGAAGCTGGTGTCGAAGTCCTCCATCGGAACGAAACGGCGGCCCTTGCCGGGGTCGTTGATGTACACGCCGCGCCGCCCGAGACGGCGTCCCATGCCGTCGTAGACGACGTAGTGGTTGAACTCCCAGAACAGGATGGCCGGACCCGGCACCCCCGCCAGCGCGGCCAGGTCCATCTGCATGCCCTTGGCCTCGAGCCCGTAACTACGCGCCGCCTTCAGGAGATTGCTGGCCCGCGAGCCGTCCCGCGAGACACCGCAGGCGATGCGCAGCTCCTCCAGCGGCACATGCTTGCCGTAGTGGCCGAGCACCATGGCCAGCGAGGCGGCGCCGCACTCCACGGCCTCCATCTGCAGCACGGTGGGGCTGCGGACGGTCTTCTGCTTCTTGACCTTCGGCTTCGACCGCGACTTCGACCTGGAGTTGGACCGCGGGTTGGACCGCGGGTTCGATCGCGGGTTGGACCTCGACTCGGGCCGGTGCCGACGGCGGGTCGGCGGTGGTGGTAGCTCTGTCACGGAAGCAGCCAATCGATCGGGCGCTGCTCGGCCAGGCGGATGGCGCCGGTGGCCTGAGTCATGGAGTCGAGTGCGTACGGCGGGCCGTCCGCGGTGGACCACTTGTAGCCCGACTTCGTGGCGGACGACCGGTCCAGACGCACGAGCACGGCCACCGGCCGGCCCTGTTGCGAGAACTGCGCGCCGAGCTGGCTGTCGCCGAGGAATGCGGTGATCTGCTGCTGCGTCTCGGCGCTCCGGCCCACGGCCTTCACATGTCCGCGCAGCACGCCGTACTGCTCCTTGGACACCGACTGGACGGTGAGGTCGACGGATGCGCCCACCGGTACGGTCGTCGCGCTGTCGGCCGGCACGTACACCACCGCCATCAGCGGATCGGACGCGTCATCGGTCCGCTCGAGAGTCGCGACGTTCGCTCCGGTGGTGACGACCGCGCCGATCGTGGCCAGCAGGGTGGTCACGCGGCCCGCCGCGATGGTGCGGACGACTCTGTCGCCCTGCGCCGTACGGACCTTCAGCAGCGGGGAGTTGGCGGCGCGCCGTTCACCCTGCTTCGCGAGGACGGCGGTGACCTGGCCCGCGACCGGGCTCTGCAGGACGTAACTGCCCTGGGCGTGCGTCAGGATCGCGGAGGCCCTCAGCGTGGACGACACGCGGCCGGTCACGGCCCAAAAGGAGGCCGCCGCCATGACGAGCACGGTGACGATCAGGACCAGACGGCCCTGCGGCCGGGCGAACCGCACCGGCAGGTCGAGCTCTTCGGGTGACTGCAGCTTGGAAAGGGCCTTCTGGCGGAACTGCACGGGACTCTTCCCTCAACTGCGATACGTGACGGTCGGGGCAAGCTTAGGTCCAGGGGACTGGGCCGAGGCCTGCGGGCACCCGAGAGTCCCGGAACCTGGCTGGTTCCGGGACTCAACGGAGCAAGAAGCCTCAGAGGCCGGCGGTCAGGCCGGAAGCGAGACCGGTGATCGGCGCGGTGCTGAGGCCGGTGACGCCCTCAACGGTGCCCACGACGCCGGTCAGGGTGCTGGAGACCGGGGCAACCGAGTCGACGACGCCCGTGACGTTGCCGGCCAGCTCGCCGACGAGACCGCCGGAAACGTTGTCCAGGTCGGCGTCGGAAATCTCGCGGGTCTCAACCTGGGGGGTGAAGTTCATGATGTGAGCTTCCCTTTCCTGTGGATATTTTCTCAAGATGACGGCCGACGCTGCTGGGCATGCGGACAGGCCTCCCGCGGTCGTCTGACACTTGAACGAGAACGTTCGAGTAACTTCCGCAGTGCGCAGGATCAAAGCACGTCAGAGCTCCCCGCAGCCAATCCTCCGAGCATCGGTTCGAGGCTGTTCGGCTGCTCAACTACCTTTGCGTGCAGGCTCGTCCACGGGTTGGTGGCCGCTTCTTCACAAGATCCACGGCTGGTGTTCCCTGCTTCGATTTCGTCGTGGCCGCCAAATGGGACACTCCCGCAAAAAAAGCCGGACGGGGTGCCGGCCCTGCCGCACCGGTGCGGCGTGCCGTGCCCTGCGTGGGTAATCGGTGTGCAGATTTGCTGAAGGCGGTATTAGCGCTCGCCGTTATGAACGCGCGGTGACCGGACATTGCAGAGCGCATTCGGATGGCGTTTCTTCATGGCGGAACGGGACATTACTGCCGTCTGTGCGGTATTCGGGGATATGTATCGTGGGCGTCTGATGCTCGATCAGGAATTCCGGGGCAACCCCTGAGTGGCGGGGTGCGGGCAGCACGAAGGCCGGCCCCTGGGGGCCGGCCTTCGGTCGTTCATGTGCGCCGCTGAGCGCGGGCCTCGCTTACTTGCGGAGCAGCAGGATCACTCCGGCGATCACGGCGCCGAGCGCGACGGCGGCGATGCCGTAGCCGAGCCGGTGTGCGCGCAGGCCCGGCAGGAAGCGGTCGACTGCGTAGCGGCCGGGGCCGGTCAGGGCGAGGGAAGCGGCCGCGACGGTCAGCAGGAGCTCGTACTCCACGCCGTTGGGGGCGAAGAAGCCGCCGCCCCACTTCACCGCGAGAGCGTTGATCATGGTGCCGAAGACGGCGGCGCCTGCCAGCGGAGTGAGCAGGCCCAGGGCGAGGCCCAGCCCGCCGAGGGTCTCGGTGAGCCCGGCCACGGCCGCCATGGCCTTACCGGACGGGTAGCCGCTCATCGTGAAGAACTGGCCGGTCCCGTCGAGGCCCCCGCCGCCGAACCAGCCGAAGAGCTTCTGGCCGCCGTGGGCGGCCATGGTGAGGCCGACGGCCAGGCGGAGCAGCAGGAGGCCGGCGTCGTAGGCGTGCAGGGAGGGGGTGTGCTGGGGGGTGGTCGTGGGGGTGAACCGGGTGGTCGTAGAGGTGGTCACGAGCGATCTCTCCTGTGTAGGGGGTCCGGGTCAGCATTGCCACAGGGCGCCCGGGAAAATACTTGATTTCTCAAGTACCGGTCTGACGTCAGAGTAGCACGATGCTTGAGGTTTCAACATTCGATCGGCTCGATCGGCGCGTCGAACCGCCCCGCCGGGCAGGGCGGGGCCGGGTGGGCCGTCAGCTGCCGTCCGTGCCCGGTGCCGCGTCGTCGTACGGATTGCCCGGCTCGTGGATCTTGCGCACGGCGCTCGCGTCCAGGGCGGGCTCGGCGGCCTCGGAGCCCGGCGCCCCCGTCGGGTGCCAGACGCCGGTCACGGTCACCCACGTGTCGGCGTCCGGTGCCGTCGCGCCGTGGATCTCCACCTTGAACACCTGGGCGTCGGCCGCGCAGCAGCTGACCACGAGGCGGCTGAGGTACCAGGTGCCCTGGTCGCCACCGTCACCCGGCGACACGAATCCCGTCAGGAGGACGGTGCGGCCCTTGAGGGACCTTCCCGTGTCGTAGACGGCGCGGGAGCTGAACTCCCTGACGGTGAGGGGGAGCGGGTCGGTGTCCGGCAGGGCGGGGAAGGTACCCGCGCCCTGGGCCGCACGGGCCTCCTCCCGCGATGCCGTGTAAGAGCCGAGGGCGGGCGGGGCGAACAGCAGCAGCATCACGGCGGGGAGGTAGAGCAGCCAGCCGACGCGGGGACCGTGGGCGTGCGAGTGCGGGTGGTCGTTCTCATGGTCTGCGTGCTCGCGGGTGTCCCTCCGCCCCCGTGCGTACCCGATCGCCTCACGGACGGCCGCGACCAGGCCGAGCAGCACCAGCAGCGCTCCGGCGGCGATCAGCAGCGGGCGCAGCCCCGGCTTCACGTACCGCAGGTACAGCTCGCTGAACAACGAGATACGCAGGACGGCCGCGCCCGCCAGCAGGAGCAGCAGGATCTCGAAACGCCGCCTCACAGCAGCCACCACCCCACGAGCGCACTGCACAGCACGGCCACCGCGAACGTGACCGTCGAGAAACGGATGGCGAAGGCGCGTCCGAAGGTGCCGGCCTGCAGGGCCACCAATTTCACGTCCACCATCGGGCCCACCACCATGAAGGCCAGCTTGGCGGTAGGCGAGAAACCGGTCAGCGACGCGGCGACGAAGGCGTCGGCCTCGGAGCAGACCGCGAGCACGACCGCCAGGAAGGCCAGCAGCACCACGGACAGCCACGCCGATCCGGACACGGCGTCCAGCGCCGACTGCGGCACCACGATGTTGAACGTCGCCGCGGCCATGGCACCCACCACCAGGAACCCGCCCGCATGCAGGAAGTCATGCTGTACGGCCTGTCGGAAGTCGTCCCAGCGTCCGGCCCGGTCTGCTGTCGCCGGGCCCGCGCCGTCCTGCCCCGGCCCACCGTGGCCCGGCGGCCCGGCGGTGGGCTTCGGCAGCCTCAGCCACTCCGGCCGCCCGAGCGCGATCCACAGCCAGCCCATGACCATGGACACGGCAAGCGAGGCGACGAACCGGGCCAGGACCATCTCGGGGTTGCTCGGGAAGGCGATGCTGGTCGCCACGAGGACGACCGGGTTGATCGCGGGCGCCGACAGAAGGAACGCCAGCGCGGCCGCCGGAGTGACCCCGCGCCGCATGAGGCTGCCGGCCACCGGGACCGAGGCGCACTCGCAGCCCGGCAGCACCATCCCGGCCGCCCCCGCGACCGGCACCGCCAACGCGGGCCTGCGCGGCAGCAGCCGGTCGAACACGGAGGCCGGGACGAACGCGCTGATGGCGGCCGAGATCAGCGTGCCGAAGAGAAGGAACGGCAGGCCCTGGACGGTGATCGCCACGAAGACGGTCCGCCAGGCCTGGAAGGCGGGCGTGTCGAATTGCAGGAGGAGCGTCGGGCCGATCGTCACAGCCACGAGCGCCACGACCGCGAGCAGGACACCGCCGGTGACGGTGACCAGGACGCCTCGTACGAGCAGGCCCAGCCACCCGGCCGAGCCGCCCGCCGTCGTCTCCACCGGTCCCGTCGCCGTCTCGGTTACGTCCGCCGCCGGATCCGTCCCGCCCGGCGGCCGCTCCCGCCCGAGCAGCTGGTCTTCCACCCCCGTGCCTCTCCTCTCACTACCCTTGCCAAGTCCCGCGGTCCTCACCGGACTTCACAAGGGGGTGGCAAAGGGTAGCAACGGCTCATATCGAGGAGCTCGGCGAGTTCTGTGAACCAGCGAAGAACGGCAGAGGTACGGGAGGGGTGAGGGCGGGGCGCCGGGTGGCGCCCCGCAATGCGTCAGTGCCCCCGCGCGATCCACTCCTCCAGGTGCGGCGCCTCTTCCTCGATCGTCGTCGACTCGCCGTGCCCGGTGAGCACGCGCGTCTCCGCGGGCAGGGTCAGCAGCCGGTCGCGGATGGAGTCGATGATGGTCCCGAAATCGCTGAACGACCGGCCCGTGGCGCCGGGACCGCCGTGGAAGAGGGTGTCGCCGGTGAAGACCGTCTCCAGCTCGGGTGCGTAGAAGCAGACCGCGCCGGGGGAGTGCCCCGGTGTGTGCAGCACACGCAGGTCGGTGCCGGCGACGGTGAAGACGTCGCCGTCCTTAAGCTCCCGCTCCGGGGACCGCCCCGGGTGGGTCAGCCGCCATACGGGAAGGTCGTCGGCGTGCAGCAGAATCGGGGCGCCGAAGCGGTCGGCCAGCTCCGGGGCGACCCGTACGTGGTCGTCGTGCGCGTGCGTCGCGAGGACGGCAAGGAGCCGGCGGTCGCCGATCGCGTCCGCGATCACCGACGCGTCGTGCGGGGCGTCGATCACGACGCACTCGCTGTCGTCGCCGACGATCCAGACGTTGTTGTCGACGTCGAAGGTCTGCCCGTCCAGGCTGAACGTGCCCGAGGTGACCAGATGATCGATACGCGCCGTCATCACGCACCCGCCTTGTCGAGCACGACCACCGAGCGCAGCACATCGCCGTGGTGCATCTTCGTGAAGGCGCTCTCGACCTGGTCGAGGCCGATCGTCTCCGACACGAAGCCGCCGAGGTCGAAGCGGCCCTGCCGGTAGAGGTCGATGAGCATGGGGAAGTCGCGGCTCGGCAGGCAGTCGCCGTACCAGGACGACTTCAGGGCGCCGCCCCGCCCGAAGATCTCGATCATCGGCAGCGTCACCTTCAGGTCCGGCGTCGGTACGCCGACCAGGACGACCGTGCCCGCCAGGTCCCTGGCATAGAAGGCCTGTTCATACGTCTCGGGGCGGCCGACCGCCTCCACCACGACGTCCGCGCCGAAGCCGCCGGTCAGCTCGCGTACCCGCTCCACGACGTCCTCGGTGCGCCCGTTGACCGTGTGTGTGGCGCCGAAGCCGCGCGCCCACTCCAGCTTCCGGTCGTCGACGTCGACGGCGATCACCTTGGACGCCCCTGCCAGCACCGCGCCCGCGATGGCGGCGTTGCCGACGCCGCCGCATCCGATCACCGCCACGGAGTCGCCGCGGGCCACCCCGCCGGTGTTGACCGCGGCACCGAAGCCCGCCATCACGCCGCAGCCGAGCAGTCCGGCCGCGGCCGCCGGCGCCTCGGGGTCGACCTTGGTGCACTGCCCGGAGTGCACCAGCGTCTTCTCCGCGAACGCGCCGATGCCCAGGGCCGGGGACAGCTCGGTGCCGTCGGCCAGGGTCATCTTCTGCGCCGCGTTGTGCGTGTTGAAGCAGTACCAGGGCTTGCCCTTGGCGCACGCGCGGCACTGCCCGCACACCGCGCGCCAGTTGAGGATCACGAAGTCGCCCGGCGCCACGTTCGTGACGCCCTCGCCGACCTCCGACACGATCCCGGCCGCCTCGTGCCCGAGCAGGAACGGGAACTCGTCGTTGATCCCGCCCTCGCGGTAGTGCAGGTCGGTGTGGCACACCCCGCACGCCTGCACGTCCACGACGGCCTCGCCGGGGCCCGGATCGGGCACCACCACATCCGTCAGCTCCACCGGGGCGCCCTTGGCCCTGGCGATAACGCCCTTCACCGTGTGCGGCATCTTCCTACCTCCGGGATCGTCCTGGCGCCACCCTAATCGTGGCGGTGGATCACCGAGAGGTGCACGCCGACAGGCGGGTCATGCTCAGAGCGCGTCTGTGAACTTGTCAGCCCGACGTGGTCCGTGCAGGCTCGGCCGAGGGCGCCCCCTGCCGCGATGAGTTCCGGCCGGGTCGCGAGTCTGTTCTGGTGAGCGTCGTAGGACGTCGTACGACGCTGCCCGGCACGAGACGCCACGGAGGACACCATGACGACCACGCCCGGCAACGCGAGCAGCAACCTCCCCGGCAAGCCGCCAGTCGTCGACCTGGCCACCTGGCAGGCGGCGCGCGAGGAGCTGCTGGTCCGCGAGAAGGCGCACACCCGTGAGGGCGACGCGATCGCCGCGGCCCGGCGGCGGCTGCCGATGGTCGAGCTCGACGGCGCGGTCGAGGTCGTCGGACCCGACGGCCCGGTCCCGTTCCTCGACCTGTTCCAGGGCCGCGACGAGCTCGTGGTCTACCAGCACATGTGGTACGACGGCGCGCCGTACCAGGGGCAGTGCGAGGGCTGCACCACCACGGCCTGGCACGTGAAGGACGCCGTCTACCTCAACGCCCGGGGCGTCTCGTTCGCCGTCCTGACCTCGGGCCCGTGGGACGAGGTGGCTCCCTACGTCGAGTTCATGGGTTACACCCAGCCCTGGTACTCGGTGCGCGACGTGGAGGCGCCGGTCGGCGGAGAAATGGGGCACATCGTCTGTTTCCTGCGCGACGGCGACCGCGTGTTCCTCACCTACTCCACGACGGGCCGTGGCAACGAGCCGGTCAACGGGTCCCTCAGCCTGCTCGACATGACGCCCTACGGCCGCGGCGAGGCTTGGGAGGACAACCCCGAGGGCTGGCCCGTGATCGGCGATGTCCGCGAGGGGCACCCGTCCGAGGGCCGCCAGGCCTGCTGGTACTGGCGCTCGGACGCCGACGGCGTCGCCACCTGGGGCCCGACCAGCCGGCCCGTGCCGCAGTGGACCCGCCCCGGCGCGACCCCCGTGGAGACCCTCGGCCGGCACGGCCACCACCACTGACGCGCCTTCGTCGACGGCGTCGGCAAAGGCGTTACTGAGTTTTTGGCTGTGGTGTCGTCAGACTCAGTCCGGTTCCGGTGAGGCATCCGTCGATGATGTGGCTGCGGTATTGGAGTCGGCGGAGGCCGTGGCGGAGTGCGTCGATGAGGTGCTCAGGGTCGGCGAACGCGGTGTTGGCCTGACTGCTGCGCCGTAGCAGGGACCAGATGCCTTCGACGGGGTTGAGGTCAGGGGCGTAGGGCGGCAGGTGGTAGGCGGTGATCCAGTCGTGTGCGTCGATGAAGGCACGCAGGCGTCTGTCTTTGTGCACGTTCAGGTTGTCCCAGACGAGCACGATCGGGCCGCCGAGCTGGTTGTGGGCCGCGATGAGGAGGTCGCGGTAGTCGGTCCAGGTGAAGCTGCGGCGTCCGCCTTGTTTGTGGTCGGTGTGCCGTCGGGGCCGGTAGATGAGGCGAGAGCGTTCGCCGGGTTTGTAGCAGGTGAGGGCGGCGATCGAGTAGCGGCGCTGGGAGCGTCCGCGGACCCGGATGACCGGGGTGTGGCCGCGCTTTGCCCAGGTGCGGTGGGTGGGCGGCGTCATCGAGAATCCCGCTTTGTCGCTGAGTAGGCCCGGGGCGCGGTGCCGGGATTGCTCCCGGTCCATTTCCCCGGACCTCTCGCCGAACCCGCCGTGCCTATTACTAGGCAACGGGCTCTCCACGGTCTCTGCCGTCAGGTGGTTGCAGGGGCCCAGGGGGTGGGGATCTTGTTGCCGCGGTAGCGATACCGGGTGACGGAAATCGCGCTGATCTTCCGCAACTCGATCCCGTCCGAGCTGATTGGCAGCCACCGCCCGGTGGGGGTGGTGAGCCGTCTGCGGACGTCCGACCAGCTCCAGTGATGCCGTGCCCTCAGCAGCCGGACGAGCCTCCACCAGACGAGGTCATCCAGCTTGCTGAAGATGTGTTTCGCGACGGCATGCCTGAAGTAGTGGGCCCAGCCGAGAGTGATCCGGTTGAGATTGATCAACACCACGGCAAGGCCCTGCTGCGACGTTCTGTGGGTGAGGTGACGGATCTTCGCCTTCACCGACCGAAGAGGCCGGTCGGCGATGAACGTGTAGACGTACCACTTGTTCGTTCCGCGCTTGCGGCGCCACTGGATGTGAAACCCCAGGAAGTCGAACCCCTCGCTCAGGTGCACCACTTGAGTCTTGGCCGGTGACAGCCGCAACCCAATCGGCGCGAGCACCTGGGCGATCTCCTCGTGCAGTGTCTCGGTGTCCTGCCTGGTCCCCTCGACCAGGACGACAAAGTCGTCCGCGTAACGAACCAGGCGCCACGACGGTAGACCGATAGCCCGGCGTCGGCCGCGACGGTAGTCGGTGGACAGCTCTCCGCCTGGCTCCCATCCCCGGTGCAGGTGCTCGTCGAGCACCGACAGGGCGATGTTGGCCAGGAGCGGGGAGAGCACGCCCCCAACGCAATGGATAACTCAGGCGCGTGTCACCCTCTGTATCGGTGGAGTCCATTTGTCGATCACCGTCGGTGGCCCGTTCGCGGACG
>NZ_JBEOVA010000054.1:0-38822 GCF_040295225.1 Streptomyces sp. NPDC002896
CGCGGTGCGGGCCTCGGTGAACAGCACCTTTCGTCCGGCGTCGTCGAGGACATCGAGGGCCTGCGGTTCGCGGTCGGTCAACCCGCCCCGGCACCACACCATCCGCACAACCGAAGTAAGAGAGAAACCATGAGCATGACCGACCGCGAACCGCAGGCCCTCGATGTCCTCGACGACGCCGGACGAAAGGTGCTGTTCACCGAGGCCCGCACCGCGAACACCTTTGCCGCAACAGCCGTTGCTGACGACGAACTCGCCATGATCTGGGAACTCGCCCGCTGGTCGCCGAGCGCCGCCAACGGCCAGCCTCTGCGCGTGCTCTTCGTGCGCACCCGCGAGGGCAAGGAGCGACTGGTCCGGCATCTCGACGAGGGCAACAGGGCCAAGACGCTCAGTGCGCCGGCCGTGGCGATCCTGGCGTACGACGTCGACTTCCACGAGCAGATGCCGACGGTCTTCCCGGCTCGCGGCGACATGCTGCGAGCGGCGTTCGCCGACCAGATCGAGAAGCGCGAGAGCCTTGCCGCCTACAACTCGGCACTGCAGACCGGGGTCTTCCTGCTCGCGGTGCGCGCAGCGGGGCTGGCGGCCGGTCCCATGGCGGGCTTCGACCAGGCCGGCGTGGACGAGGAGTTCTTCGCCGGTACCAGCTGGCGCTCGCATCTGGTGGTCAACATCGGTCACCCCGGTGCCGACCCGTGGTTCCCTCGGCTGCCCCGCGTGCCCGTCGAGGACGCCGTCGCCTATGCCTGAGGGCACTGCCGCCGCCTGGTAGGTGAGAGGCGCCATGCCGTGGGCGCCGGTGCTCTTCTGAGTACCGGCGCCCTTTTTCACCGAGGTGGCTGTGACGGATTTTCTGCAGAGGTGTCAGGACACGAGAACGAGGCCAGGGCGCCGATCGGCACCGTGACAACAAGTGCGCCCTCCAGCCGAGTTCACGCGTCACCCGCTGTCAGTCGGCCTGTTGCTCGGCCCGCGTGGCCACGTCGACGCCCTGCCCACCCTCCAGGTCAGGGGCCTCGACCACGTGTGGGCCGCGGGCGACACGCCCAGGTTCCTGACCTGGCCGCCGAAGAGGGCGTGTGGTGCCCTCCCAACTCGCAGCACGCCGTACTCCAGGCTCCGGTGCTCGCCGACAACGTGAACGCGGCTCTGCGCGGCCGTCCGCCGAAGGAGTACCGACACAAGAACCTGGGCGCGGTGGCCGGCCTCGGCCTCCACAAGGGCGTCGCGATCCTCTTCAACAGGTTCAAACTCAAGGGTCGCCCGCCGTGGTGGTTCCACCGCCTCTACCACGGCAGCCTGTGCCGACGCTGAACCGCAAGATTCGCGTGTTCGTGGACTGGATCCTGGCCTCGGTCCTGAAGCGGGAAACCGTCGGCCTCATCGAACTGGAGCACCCGCGCGACCCGTTCACCGAGGCGGCCACGCCCTCCCACAGCCGTACCTGATCTCTGCGCCCGTTTTTGCCCCTTTCTCCTTCCGCCATACCCCGTCCGCTGCCTGGAGGGCTGTCCCCATGTCACAGAACACCATCGCCGCCGCTCGCGGCGCTCAGACCACACCGGAGAATGTGCCTGTCGACCAGTCACACCAGCGCCGCTGGTGGATCCTGATGGTCATTTCCCTCGCCCAGCTGATGGGAGTCCTCGACGGCACCATCGTGAACATTGCTCTGCCGTCCGCCCAGCGCGACCTGGGCTTCTCGGACACCGACCGGCAGTGGGTGGTCACCGCCTACGCGCTGGCCTTCGGCAGCCTGCTGCTGGTCGGCGGCCGGGTCGCAGACTTGGTCGGGCGGAAGGTGACCTTCCTGGTGGGTCTGACCGGCTTCGCGGCCGCTTCCATGCTGGGAGGCGCGGCGAACGGTTTCGGCATGCTCGTCACCGCGCGCGCGATCCAGGGCCTGTTCGCTGCCCTGCTGGCCCCGTCCGCGCTGTCGCTCCTGATGACCACCTTCACCGATCCGCGCGAGCGGGCGAAGGCCTTCACCGTCGCAGGCTCGGTCGCCGGTGCGGGTGGAGCCATCGGCCTGATCCTCGGCGGGGTGCTGACCGAGTACCTGGACTGGCGCTGGACCATGTACGTCAACGTGGTCTTCACGGTGGTGGCGTTCGTCGGTGGCGCAGCCCTGCTGCACCGCACCCCGCGAGAAACGTCCTCGAAGCTCGACGTCCCCGGCACCCTGCTGGTCTCCGCCGGCCTGTTCTGCCTGGTCTACGGTTTCTCGAACGCCGAGACGCACGGCTGGGGTTCGGTGGCGACCTGGGGCATGCTGGCGGCCGGTGCCGTACTGGTGGCCCTCTTCGTCTGGCGGCAGAGCAGGACGGTATATCCGCTGCTGCCCCTGCGGGTCCTACTGGACCGTAACCGCGGAGCCTCCTTCGCCGCCCTCTTCGTCGTCGGCGCGGGCATGTTCGGGGTGTTCCTGTTCCTGACCTACTACCTGCAGCAGAGCCTCGGTTACAGCGCACTGAAGACCGGCTTCGCCTTCCTGCCCATGATCGTGGCATCGTCGTCCGCCTCCGCCGTGGCCGCCAACGTCCTGGTGCCGCGCATAGGCCCCAAGCGGGTGGTACCGCTGGGCATGGCCATTGCGGCCGCCGGCCTGGTCTGGATGACCACGCTGGACCTGCACAGCGGATACGTGACGCAGGTACTGCCACAGCTGGTGCTCGTCGGCGTCGGGCTGGGCACGGTCATCGCGCCCGCGATGAGCCTGGCCACCTCCGGCGTTGCCGCGGCCGATGCCGGGGTCGCGTCCGCCGCCGTCAACACCGTCCAGCAGGTCGGCGGGTCCATCGGCGTCGCCCTGCTCAGCACGATGGCCTCCAATGCCATCACCGACTACCTCTCCGGCCGCAACCCCAAGGACCCCGGCGTCCTGGGCCAGGCCGGCCTCGAGGGCTACTCCACCGCCTACTGGTGGTCGGCGGCCATCTTCGTCATCGGCCTGGGCGTGACCGCCCTGCTCTACCGCCGCGGCGTGCCGCAGCAGGACGAGAAGGCCGCGCCTGCCGTTCACATGTGACCAACGAACGGGTCTGTCTGAGAGGGGCGCAGGCCGTGCTGCAGCCGCCTGCTGCGACAGTTGCGGTGCACGAGGAGACGAAGGGGGAAGTGTCCGGGCACCGTTGACGGGGCGGACCCCTGAGACCTTCGCCATGGCTACCGCGGGTCCCTTGTTCTTCGAGCGTTTTCTCGCCGGGAACCGCCTGGGGCGTGACACCGTGGACGCCGTTGTGGCGCCGGGGCATTTCGTGACGGCCGCTCTCGGGTGATGCGCGGGTCTCGGTCGGGCGATCCAGTTCGCCATGCGGAGTGTCGCCCGGCACGAGGTTCGGGTTCCGGCGCCGCGTCGTCGTCATCACGAGTGACAGGTGAGTCTCTCCCCTGCGATAGCACCCTTCGACTTTCCGTACGACGTATGGTATCACTGAGCAGGAGTTCCGTACGGCGTATGGAACCTCGGGGTATCAGCGTATCGGCACCTCCCTCGCGTCTGGTGACGCGGTACAGAGCCGACCGACGCGCAGGAAGCAGAGCGGCCCACGCTGCTGCATTCGAACCCTGCCCCCGCGAATTGCATCAGTTACTTGAGCACCCGTTGCACTGGCGGAGCGCTCTGAGCCGAAGGAAAAACCTGTGAGTAACCTCGCGAAGCGCATGTCTGTCGCCATCGCCTCCCTGGCGGTGGCCGGCGGAGCCGTTCTTGGTGCCGGGAGTGCCGCGTCGGCTGCGACGTCGACGTCCGGGAACGCCCAGCGCCCGGCCGTCAGTGTCGAGGTCAACGACCACCGCTGGGGCGGCGACCACGACTACGGCTGGGACCGAAGCGACTACTACCGCTGGGTATGCGACGACTACCGCTGGGGCCGCGAGGACGACTACCGCTGGGACCACGGCGTCAGCTACCTGTGTGACGACCACGACCGGTACAGCCCTGGCCGCTGATACGAAGGTCGCCGTTGTCCGGCAACCGACGTTGGTCGCATGCCTTGCGGCGGCACGAGATGTAGCTCCTGCGGGCGTTCTCGTGCCGCCCGCCACCGGTCCCCGTAGTACCCGCTTCTCTGTTCAAGGCCTCTTTGATTCCGGCGGCAGCCCTTCCGGCGGCCTCCCAATATGACTCCAGGCACCAGGAGTGAAAACCGCTGACCCCGCTGGCGAGGGAGACGTTCGCATATGGCCCGCCGACGAGCATGGCCGCTGCGACTCGTACATCCTTCTCAAGCCGCCAACTGGTACGGCCTTCCTCAAAGCCTGGACGCAGGGAATCAAGACTCTCCTGCAGGAAACGAAGGTCGTGGTGCCCAGGGAGGCCGAGCCCGGCCACATCGACTTGGACGCTTTGCTGGCGCACTTCCTCGCCGAAGGGTGAAGGTGGCCCAGCTGCCACTCATCGAGAGGCCGGGTCGCTCGAGGGCCCCTCGTCACCGAATCCTGTTAGCGTGCCCACCCTGAGGCTGGCACACTGAATTTGTGCTTCCGCTGATGGCCGGTGCTGAGCAGAACGCGTCCTCATCGCTTTCTGCCGCCAGCATTGTGTCGGTCAGTGCATTGGTCTTCACTGTCGCCTCATTCTGGTGGCTCAACGCCAGACAGGGGCGCCTGGAGACGTGGGAGCCTCATTCCTTTGCGCGATTTGCCACGGCTCCATGATTCGCCTGCGGCTTCCGCTCGTCCTTCACAACACCGGTGCCAAGCCGATAGTCGTGCAGGATCTCATGCTGAGCTTCCCCGATGAGCCCGCCTCTCATCTGCCACTCCTGTGGACGTCTTCACCATCCCGTCTCCAACCCGGGCCGGACGAGGAACCGAAGTTGCCGGCCGGATTCGTTGTGGCCGGCAGAGAAGCGCAACAACTCTTCATCGAGTTCGAGGCACCATTTTCTGGGTTGGTTCCGGAGGCCCGTGACTACAAGGTCCGAATCCAAGTGAGGGTTGGCCACCGCAAGGGGTGGCGCTCGCTTCTGACGTTCACCTTGAGGACCACCAACATCATTCATCCCGACCAGTACACCGTCTACAACAACGCACCTCTCGAACTGACGAAGGAAGACCAGAAAAAGGCAGACGCTGCGCTCCTGGAGCTGTTGGAGGGGCAGGAGAAGGGCGCTTCCGCCAAGGGCGAGACCAAACGGCGAGACTCTTCGAACGACGAGGGCAACAGCGGCACGAATCTCTAGAGCGGGAAGAAGGTCCCGGGCTTCGCCGTGGCGAATGCATCGGCGCCCCGCCCGCTGCCGTCGGAGCCGTTCAGGCTGTGGCCGGGAAAGAGATGCTGCTGCGGCCAGTGGCGGTAGACCGGGGCCCGGCCGTCACCGGAGCATTCGGCGACCGCAGCGTGGGTGACCGCGCCAGGTGTCCACGGCGGCCGCCCCTGTGGGGGGTCGAACAGTCGTCGCTGTACGTCAAGCCGCATAGCGATACTCGTTGATGACACCGCCAAGGATGAGGGTGGCGCAGGAGTCTGCGGCCTTCAAGCTCGGGGTGAACCGGTCGGCGACCATGATCTGCGAAATCTCGCCGTGACTGCTCGGCCGCCGACCGCAGCACACCTCATGGAGGCGGTTCATGGTCGAGTGACTGCAGGCGAACGGGGGCGGGTCGCTCCGCCGTGCTCGTCACGCGCACTCTTCGGTCGTCGACGGCGGAGGTGAGGACGGATTCCAGGATGTCCAGCACGTGATACGCGAGGGCGCCCCCGGCTCTCGGTTCCTCACCGGGCGGGGTCAACGCCATATCCGCGACTCCGTACCCCCGGCCGGCGTCGCGGTACCCCGCGGACACGGGAACGGTTTCCCATGCGTCGCTGTGGAGGCGGCGCAGCTGCACCTCTCCGTCGAAGTGGTTCGGGTCTGGGACCGCGAGGCTGCCGGCTTCGCCGTGGATCTCGATGTTCGCCGACTTCGTGGCGACGGCGTCGAAGCTCATGAGGAGGGTGGACAGCACCCCGGACGCATGCGTGAGGATGCCGGTGACGTGGGTGTCGGTGCTGACCGGTATCGCTTCGCCGCTGCGCGGGCCGGACGCGATGACCCTGGTGGGCCGGGTGCGGCTGGCGGTCCCGAGCACCGAGGTGACCGGGCCGAGCAGCGTGACCAGGGCGGACACGTAGTACGGGCCCATGTCGAGCAGGGGGCCTCCGCCGGGCCTGTAGTAGAAGTCCGGGTTCGGGTGCCACAGTTCGTGGCCGGGGACGACCATGGTGGCTGTCGCTGCGATGGGTGTGCCGATCAGTCCTGCGTCGATCGCTGCACGAGCGGTCTGGACGCCGGTTCCCAGGACCGTGTCGGGAGCGCAGCCGATGATGACCCCCGCCTTCGCCGCTGCTTGGAGAACGGCTCGCGCCTGTGCGGTGGTCGCCGCGAGCGGCTTCTCCCCGTACACGCTTTTCCCGGCCGCGATCGCCTGAAGGGCTATCTCCGCGTGTGCGTCGGGGACGGTCAGATTGACCAGCAGTTCCACATCGGCGGCGGACAGCAGCTCTGCGACTGTGCACGCTCTCACGCCGGTGCGGCCCTCGGCGGCTGCCGCGGCGCGGTCGGGGTCGAGGTCGGCGACGGCGACCAGATTGACCGCCTCCAGCCTGTCGAAACTCGCAAGGTACTGGCCGCTGATGACACCGCAGCCGATCACGCCGACGTTCAGCGACTTGCCCACAGCATGCCTCTTTCGATGATGGTCCTCACATTGGGGTCCTTCAGAACCGGCACGTGGTGACCGGGAGTGGTGACGAACACCCGGCCCTGGCCCCACTGCCTGGTCCAGATGGCCGGGGACACGACGGGCCGGTTCCACGGGTCCCAGTCCCGTACTTTCTGCGTGGTCGTGGCCAGCACATCGATGTAGTCGTCACAGAGCACCCAGTACTGCTCGGTGACGAGTTCGAAATCGCCGATGCCGCGGGTGATGGGATGGTCAGCGGCCGTCGGCAGCATGTTGACGGTGTAGGGGACGTAGTTGTCGGACTGCTCGCCTGTGCGCTCCGCAGGACGCACCCCGGGATGGCAGGCGAACTGCCCGCCGATCAGGTGGAGGTAGTCGGAGCTGTTGCGGTAGGAGTCGGCTATGCCGCCGTGCCATCCGGCAAGGCCGGTGCCTGCCTCGACCGCGGCGCGCAGGCCCTGCACCTCCGCTTCCTCGATGGTCGACATGGTCATGCACTGCACGACCAGGTCTACGCGGGCCATGAAGGAGGCGTCCGCGTAGACCCGAGGAGACTCCTCGACGCGTACCTCGTACCCATGGTTCTGCAGATGGGGTATGAACAGCTCGGTCGCCTCGACCGGTTGATGGCCGTCCCAGCCGCCGCGCACGACAAGGGCTTGTCTGCGATGCATTGGCGAACGTTCTCCTTCGGTGGAATCGTGTGGCGCCGCTCAACAGTCGGCGAGGGCGCGGGAGCGAAACCTCTGCCTGCGGGGGAGCGGCGCGAAGCGAGCATCTCCATGTCCTTCTCCGCTCCGGGTGATGGTTGGGCGAGCAATCCCGGACGCGGTTGCCCCCGTCGGGCTTCGAAATAATTTCGGGAGAATCCGAAACCGGAGTGACCATAAGGAGCAGCTCAGGCGGCGTCAAGGATGCCGGATCCCGGTAATCGCCCGACGAGATCGCTGGATCTGGGGGTGATACCCGGAGGGGGATTCGTTCTTTTCGCTGATCAGAGAAAGACAGTGATGGGACCGCTGGTCAGGCTCCTGTTAGGTCACAGTCACCCGGCCGGCCACGCGCCGCGCGGCATCGCCCGGCAGGCCGACGATTCACCACAAGGACAACCGAAGCGTCAGTCAGGTGGAGAGTCAGACCTCCGGGCGATGCCATGGTCAATCCTCACTGTCAGGTGGTGAGGACGCCGGTGAGAGCCTGATCGACCACGGCGGGGGCGAAGTCCTCGGTGAGCTGGTCGGTGAGGTGGGGCAGCAGCAAGCGGATGTAGCAGGCGCCCCAGATGAGGTCGACGAGGAGCCCGAGATCGGCGTCACTGCGGATCTGCCCGCGTTCTTTGGCCGCCTCCAGCAAGGAGAACGCCTGTCGGCGCCGTGGACCGAAGTAGTGGTGTTCGAACTGGGCTGCCAGCTCCGTGTCCGTCTGGGCTGCGCCGATGAGCTGGGCGAAGACCGGCCCAGCCGGCCGGCGGACCGCGAGGCGGATGAACGCTGTGATGAACCGCACGAGATCGGCGCGGACGTCTCCGGTGTCGTCGAGCGCGATCTGATCACCGACGGCGTGCAGGAACCCGTCCAGGGCCAGCGCGCCGCGTGAGGGCCAGTGCTTGTAGACGGTCGCCGAGCTCACCCCGGAGGTCGTAATGACCTTGTCCACCGTGAATCCGGCGACGCCGTGCGCCATCAGCACCTCGGCGGCGGCCTCCAGCACGTCGGCCCGCACCTGGGCCAGAGGCCTTCTGCCACGTCCTCGGCGAGGTCCGGCTGCTGGAGCGGTCACCGGTCTTGCCTCCTTGCTCGGCCCGGGCGGGGCCACCAGCCTACGGCCAATTAGTATATGAAGAGTCTGTTCATTTCTGCGGCTGTGCCGCAGCACATCCTCGAAGGAGCTCTGTGTCCTCGACATCCGGATGGCGGCGTGCGACGGCCGCGACGTGGGGGTTCTTCGCGCCCCGGTACACGCCGGGCTCGATCGCCCCGAACGTGGTGTCCGCCGCTGTCTCCACCGTGACGGTCCTGGTCGCCTGCCTGGTCTTCGGTCCCAAGCTGGGGCTGATCTCGTTGATGGGCGCCATGACGCCGTTCTGGGAGACCGGCCGTCCGCTGTGGGCGCGTGTGCGCAACAGTCTTCTGGTCTCTGCCGCGCTGACCGCAGCGATGTCGGTCGGCGTGCTCGTCGCCCCGCACCAGTGGGCGGTTGTGCCCGCCAGTGTCGTGATCATCATGGCCGTCGCCGTGCTCTACTACGCGTTCATGCTCACGCGCGGTCCGAGCCCGGTGATGATGTTCTACGCGGCCGTGCTGGGGACCTACTTCGGTGCCGATCCGGCCGTCGGCTGGCGCATGGTCGGCGTCACCGCCTTCTCTGCCCTGCTCGCCTCGGCACTGCTGCTTGTCCCCCTGGCCCTCGCCCCCAGGTGGCCCGAGGAACGGGCTGTGGCCGCCGCCCGCGCGGCCGTGGCCGCGTACCGGCTGACGGACAGCGACGACGAGACTGCGCGGCTGTCCCGAAACGCCGCGTACCAGGCGGTCAACAGCGCTTGGCTGACTCTGCGGTCGGCGTGGCCCGCAAACCGCGGACGTCATCACCGCGCACTTGCGGCCGACCTGATGGCAACCAACCGGCTTCTGGCCGAGACACTTCTGAGTCGCCTCGGCACCGAAGCCGTGGTCCCGGCACCCCGTGCGGGTATCGACCTCCTGCACGGGCGGCCGGGATGGCGGTACCTGCTCGGCCACGCCCTGCGGGGCAACTCGGTCGAGTGGTTCACCGCGTGGCGCATGGCCCTGGCCGCCGGCATCGCCGGAATCGTCAGCCAGCTCGTCGGTATCGGCCACCCCTACTGGGCCATCCTGACCAGCACCGTCGTCATCAACCAGTGGATGGACCGGGTGACTGCCACCCGTCGCGCGGCCCACCGCACGGTCGGCACGCTCCTCGGTGTCGGCGTCGTCTGGGCTGTCTTCAGCCTGCACCCGACCCTATGGTGGACCGTCGCCGCTGTCGTCATCTGCATGATCGGGCAATATCTGCTCTTCCCCCTCAACTACGCCCTCGCCCTAGTCGCCATCACGCCGATGGCGCTGCTGGCGGTGGAAGCGGCCGGTGGCGGCACCGTCGCAGGCATCACCACGGACCGGTTCACCGACACCGTCATCGGCGCCGCTACCGCCGTCGCGGTCACCTGGGGCACCAGCTGTGTGTTCCCCCGCCGCCTCGTCCACGCCCAGTCCGCCCGCGCCGCTGCGGCCATCACCGCGGTGAAGCGCCTCAATGTCGCGGGAGCCTCCTTCTCCCCCGAGGGGTGTCGAGCCCGGGTGGAGCTGCAGTACGAACTGATCCACCACCTCAGCGTCATCGAGCGCGCCGTCGCCGACGACCCCCGCTTGGCCGACCTCGCCCCCGCAGAGCACCTCCTCACCGACCAGGGCTACGAGGCCCTCGGCCACGCCTGGCGCAACCGCCCCGCCCCCCAGCCCGTCTGAGAGGGCGTTTAGTGTGGGCGGATTGCCCTTTATCGCCTAGTAGGTTCCTCGCCAGGTGGGGGTCGTCTCGTCCGTTATGCGCTTGGCGAGGTTGTCGATCGACGCGACGTGGATCATGGCTTCGGAGCTGGCGGTGGGGTCTCGTAGTCGCGGGCGAGGCGCCGGTGCATCATGATCCATCCCAGACTTCGTTCCACCACCCAGCGCCTTTTCACGGCCTGGAAGCCGCGAACTCCGGGGTTTCTGTTGACGACTTCGACGTCGATTCTGAGGTTGGCGCCGTGTTCGACGACGGCGTTCTTGAAGCCGGTGTCGACCCAGCTCTGGAGATGGTCGGGTAGGTGTTTTTGGCCTGGTCGAGGAGGCGTATTCCCAGGGCGTTCTCGGAGAGGCTTGCCGCGGTGGCGGTCACTGCGAGGATCAGGCCGATCGTGTCGGTGAGGATGCCTCGCTTCCGGCCCACGATCTTCTTGCCGGCATCCGTTCCCTGGCTGGTCACGGGCACGTTGGTGGAGGTCTTCACGCTTTGGGTGTCGATGACGGAGGCCGTCGGTTCGGGTTTGCGGCCCTCTTTCACGCGGGCCAGTCCGGTCAAGTCATAGTTGAGCTGGGCGAAGATGCCCTCGTCACGCCAGGCCGCGTAGTAGGCGTAGACGGTGCCGTGGTTCGGGAAGTCGTGCGGAAGGTATTTCCAGGGGATTCCTGTTCGGTTCACGTAGAGAATCGCGTTGAACACGTCACGGAGGTCGACCTTTGCCGGTTGTCCGGTGGGTCTGCGATCGAGCCGGGCTTTTCTCGGGCCACGCAGGCCGGGGCGGGCGGGTTCGTCGCCGCAGCCGTCAACGGATGGCTCTGACCGGCCCCTTGTGGCAGGCGCTGGCTTTCCTTACCTCGGCTTCGCCGCACGGAGCGAGTAGACCTGCGGGACGTGCAGGCCTGCGGGAAAGCGGAAGTGGCCACGGTTGTGCTCGTGCAGAAACTCCAGGCGAAGGCCGGCGGCGGTCAGGGCGCTGACGACATCGCCGATGCCGTGCCGCCATTCGACTGTCAGGCTCGCGGTAGTCGGCGCGCTGCGGTCGGTATAGGTGCCGGGCGCATCCACGACGATGGGGTCGCGCTGGAAGTAGTCGCTTTCGGCGGTGCGGCCGTCTTCGGCCAGGACGTCGGCGAAGGGATGGAACTCGGCCAGGTAGAGAAAGCCTCCTGGGGCGACGAGCGCGGCCGCCGTCTGCGCCCACCGGGCTATGTCCGGAAGCCAGCACAGTGCGCCAAAGCCGGTGTAGACGATGTCGAAGGTCTGCGCGTCGAGCGCGCGGACGGCGTCGTACACGTCGGCCGTGACGAAGCGGGCGGTGGTGGCGCCGATCTGCGCGGCGAGGTCGCCGGCCACGTCCACGGCGGGCGCGGAGAAATCGAGGCCGGTGACAGTGGCTCCGCGCCGGGCCCAGGACAGGGTGTCCAGCCCGATGTGGCATTGAAGGTGGAGCAGCGCCTTGCCGTTGACGTCGCCGACCTCGACGAGTTCGAAGTCTCGGAGCGTGTCCTTGCCCGCGACGAACCCGGGAAGATCGTAGAAGGGGCCGGCAACGTGGATCGGGACGCGCTCGTCCCAGTTAGCGCGGTTGGCCGCGCGCCAGTCGGCGGTGCCTGGGGTCGTCGTCATGGCGGGCAACGTTAGTCAGGCACCCGGATGACGATCAATCCGTTTCCGCACCACAGCGCGTGGCCGATTCCCGACCAAGATCCACTTCGCAAGAGACCCTAGCCCGCCTTGGCGCAGGGCCGTCCGCACCCAGTAGTCGGCTGCATCCATCCCGCCCCCGAGCAAGCGTCGACGCGGTACAGCGATCGTCGGGAAGGCACGGCAGCGGTGCCGCAGGAGACTGAGACACCGCGGGGACAGAGACTGCCCCAGGTGGCATTGTTCACGAGATCGGGTTTTGGCAACGCTTGAGGGCTTGTGGTGGGGGCATCGAAGTGCTCTGCGGGATGAGGCTGCGATGGCGTTACCGAAGTCCACGGTCGGTACCCCTCACGGGCCGCCGCCTCACCTGGGGGAGCCAGCCGACCGTGACGCAGCCCGCCCTCGTCCCAGCAGCTTGATCTTCCCCTAGCCCTAGGACGAGGCGCTCCCCGGACAAGGAGTCCCAAGACCGTGGACAGTGCGGGCCGACATGCCGCGCATGGCGTAATGGGCGCCTCCGGCGGCTTCCCAGGTCACGTTGTGCGGAGGCGATGGGAAGAAGGAGGTGGCGAACCGGGTCATGGGCGAGGAGATCGTGGACCGGTCGGAGGGTTTCGGCGAGCGGCTGCTCGGCCTGCTGCTGGACAGGGCGCGGCTGATGCCGCCGCAGCTGATCGCCCCGCTGGTCGCGGAGGGGGTGGCCAGGATCGGAGGTCGTGACGTCTCCATCCTGCTCCAGGACTACGCGCAGGAGCTGCTGGTGCCGCTTCCGGGCAGCAAGCTGCACGTCGGCCAGCCCGAGCCGGTGGCCGACTCCCCCGCCGGCCGGGCCTTCCTGCGCGGGGAGGTCGTCGAGGTGCCGCAGGCCCATGGCGTTCGGATGTACCTGCCGCTGCTGGACGGCAGCGACCAGGTGGGTGTGATGGCCCTGACCCTGGATGCCGTCGGCGACGACGACCGGCGCCTGCTGCGCAGGCTCTCTGGCCTGGTCGCCGACATGCTGGTCACCAAGAACGCCTACACCGACCAGTTCTTCCAGGCCCGGCGCCGGGAGCCGATGAGCGTGTCCGCGGAGATCCAGTGGAGCCTGCTGCCGCCGCTGTCGATGTCCGTGCCGCAGGTCGATGTGGCCGGCATCCTGGAGCCCGCCTACCGCGTCGCCGGCGACAGCTTCGACTACGCCCTCAACGACAACATCCTGCACATGGCCGTGATCGACGCGATGGGCCACGGCCTGGACGCCGCCGCGATGGCGACCATCGCCATCGGCGCCTACCGGCATGCCCGGCGCGTGTTCATCAGCCTGGCCGAGAAGTACGCGTTCATGGACGATGCCATTTCTCGGCAGTTCGGGCCCGACCACTTCGTCACGGCGCAGCTGATGCACGTGAACATCGCCACCGGCGAGATGGAGCTGGTCAACGCTGGCCACCCCGCGCCGCTGCTGATCCGCGATGGCAGGGTCGTGCGGCAGCTGGAGAGCGCGACGACGTTGCCAGTCGGCTTCGGCGGTCAGGCGCCCCGGATCAGAGAGCACATGCTCCAGAGGGGCGACCGGGTGCTGTGCTACACCGACGGCATCATCGAGGAGCACCTCGCCAGCGGCGAGCCGTTCGGTGAGGAACGCCTCATCCGCTGCGTCAACCGCCTGGGGGAAGAGCCCTCAGAGGGGGTGCGGGCGGATCTGCGACGGCTCTCCCACACGCTGAAGACGGAACGGGGCGGGCGCACCAGCGACGACGCCACCCTTTTCATGATCGAGTGGCACGGGGGCGTCGCCGACCACCTCGCGGTTCTTGACTGAGCACCTCGACGTCAACCGAATCCGAACTGGACGGCGCCGCCCACGCGGACGACGGTCCGGTCCCTCCAGCGTTGTCAGTTCTCATCGACATTTCCCAGCCGTCTGATCGCTGAGTGCTCATCGAGCTGGAAGCCGACCTGCTCGCCCGCCCGCCCGCCGAGACCGCGGGCTGGATCGGTGAGATCGAAGGCATCGACCTCACCCTCACCTTCCTCCGCTCCAGGCGCGACGAGAACCAACGGCGCGCCCACCGAGCGGCAGTCGACCTCGGTGTCCCCACCGTCCGCCGAACGAAGGACGATCACTGAAACGCCAGCCCAGTTCGATGCGCTCACATGCGAGGCGGTCCGGCGTCGACGACCGCCATCGACAGCTCCAGCGGGTCGAAATGGATCAGCGACTCCAGCCACCACGTCATGCCGGCCTGGGCGAGCCCCTTGAGATCAACGTTCTTGTCTTCCTGCCACGCGGGACTTGCGTTACCGCGCACGGCGATGTCGAACGGCCGGTCAGCCGGCAGACCGGCGCGGTGCAACTGCTGGCGGATGTCTGCGATCTCCTCCGGGATCAGCTCGTGGTCGTCAGGGTTCGGGAAAATGCCGTCGCAGCCGGAGGCGCGGCTGATCACCCGCGGGTGGTTGGTGGAGCTGGCCATCCAGACCGGAATGCGGTGCGGTTCCGGTTTCGTGGCCGCCACGGTCACCTGGTAATGCGGGCCGCTGTGCTCGATGGCCTTACCGGCCCACATCGTGCGCATCAACCCGAGGCCCTCGGTCAGCATCGCCGAGCGGGTCGCCAGGTCGGAGGGCTCCCCGAAGCTGCTGAAATCACCCGACTCGTCGACGCCCACTCCGGTCCCGACGATAAGCCGTCCCTGGGAGAGCCTGCTGACGGTGGAAGCGTGCCGGGCGACCAACCAGGGCCGACGCCGGGCCAGCGGCGTGACAGTCGGGCCTAGCAGCAGATTCTCGGTGGCGTGAGCGATGGCCGCCAGCGTGGTCCACGGGTCGGCGATGGGCATCGCATCGGTGACCACGTGGTCCCACAGGAACACACCGTCCCACCCGGCGGCCTCCGCTCGTACTGCCAGTTCGACGAGGACGTTGGGGTCGCCGAACGGGCCGAACGGCGGCAGGTAGATACCGAAGCGCAAGTTCTCGTTCACGAGGGACCTTCACCAGGGTCGGCTGCTGGGACGAGGCGGATAGATGGCAATCCCCCGCTCAGTCTGGCGGGCCCATTTCACGGCCTGTGAACGGCCTGTGAATTGGGTCACCGGTCAACGCAGCACCGATCAGCGAGACCCGGCGGGACCGTGCCATCTCCACCGCTGCCATGGGCGGGGCATGCAGCGTCCGCTGTCCCCACCTGCCAGCAACCGATAAGGAGCACCCCCTGCACCCCACACCCGAAACGGGACAAGACCATAAAGAACAAGCTGAGTCGGCGGTGGGCAGACGCGTCAACGCCGACATGATCGCTGCACTGTTACGCGGCCTCGGCGTATGAGGCGGCTGACGAAACCGGCCCGTACGAGGCACCCGGTCACGAGGCCGGGGGCTCATAAGCAGGTCGACGAAGGCGTCACGCGCGCCTTCGAACTGCTCGGAAAGCGCTGGACCGGCCCGATCGTCTCCGTGCTGATCGGAGGGCCGGCGTACTTCGGCAACCTGCACCGGGCGACTCCCGGGATCAGCGAGCGCATGCTGTCCGACGGGCTCACCGAGCTCGGCGCCGCGGAACTCGTCGTGCGCGAGGTGCACGGTAGGCCGGCGGGTGTCCTACCGGCTGACGGAGGCAGGGGCGGCGCTGGAGCCCGCGCTCAAGGAGCTTGCGCGATGGGCGAGGACGCACCTGTCGGAGGGCGAGCGGCCCGTCGGCGGCTGAGATCGTACCCAAGGTCGTAAAACCTCGGGCGGAGTTTCCACAGGTGCGGAGTCTCTGCGAGTGGGCGGCCGTTCACGGCGTGATGGTGATGGACGACATCAACACCATGTGGCTCAACACCACCCAGGAGAAGCTGCAGAACCAATCGTGCACAACCACCCGTCGGTGATCCTGTGGGGCTGCAGAACGAGTCGCAGATCGACGGCGACGGCGCTCGGGTCTACAGCGCTGGCTCGCCGATCTCAAGGCGGCAGTGAACGCGAACGCGGTCGACCTCACCGCCCGCTCCGTGATCTGGGCCTCGAACACGAGCAACGGTCCCGTCTTCGACCTCGCCGATGTCATCGGGTTCAACGAGTACTTTGGCTACTTCTACGGTGCTCGGAGCGGTTGCCGCGGTGCCCCTGCCGAACCTCATCCCCCTGGTCATGCGGCATGCCGGTACTCCGTGCCTGTCAGAGCACCGACTCTGGCGACGCGGCCCGGATCCCCATGAGCCATCGCGCAGCGGCGCCCACCAGGGTGGATGCGGTTATCGGCAAGGGCAGTGTCGGTTGCCGGTGAAGTCGGTCTTGCTGCGGGTCACTGTGCGATCGACGCCGCCGTGGTGCTCCGGGCGGGCTCGGGGCGGTGGACGCCGCGCGGGCGGTAACCGAGCGCATCGGCGCGGCCCAGGAGGTCGGCGAGGTACCAGATGATGGCGAGCCACATCTCGGTGCCCTGGAGCCCCGGTTCCGGGCCGGGGCCCGCCGGCCCCGAACCGAAGCCGAGACCGCGGCCGTTGTGCCAGCGCGGCAGGACCGCGGCCAACTGGCGCTCGGCCCAGGCGCGTATGTCCCCCATCCGGTAACCGTCGCCCCGGCTCCCGGTTCCAAGCTGCCGGGTGCACAACCACAAAGGATGGGCGACGTCCAGCACGTTGCACGCGTTGTCGCGACCACTGCCGAAGTGCCGGGGATCGCGGGCGTGGTCCAGGACCGCATCCACCACCCGCTCCGGATGCGGAACCGGCAGCCCGAACTGGGCGAAGGAGCCGCGGGTGAGCCGGTAGTAGCCGTTGACCACCTGGAGGCGCCCGGTCTCGGGGGATGGGGTGCCCCACATCCCGGTCCACGGGTCGGCCCGGGTCAGTAGCCAGCCGAACAGCGCTTCCAGCGCGCCAGGCTGTGCACCGTCGTCTCCGGCGTGCCGCATGTTCCAGCGCGCGGCGGTGGCCCATGCGTCGATCCAGGCCCCGGCTCCCCATGCACCGTCCCGCCACGGTAGGCCGTCCAGCCGCGCGATGAGTTGACGGGCTGTCATCTGCTGTACGCCGCGTATCGGATGGGGGAAGGAGAGGCCCAACAGATCGAGGGCGTAGCCGACGGACAGGATGTGGTACAGCGCGGGGCCGTCGCTGATGAAGCCGTCCTCGTCGGGCGTCGGCAGTGGCTCGCCGAACTCGGGCGCCAGCCCGGCGTCCGGGTCCTGGGTGGCACACAGCCGCTTGCGGTGTTCGTCGGCGGTCAACTGCTCGGGTACTGAGCCCAGCAGCAGGTCGGCGATCTCCACGGCGTCGCAGTGCGCCCGTATCGTCGGCGTCGCCCCGGGGCGGTCGACGTACCGGTCGCCGTCCCAGCACCGGGCGAGGATGTCGGCGGCCTGGGCGCGGGCGTTGTCGGCGAACCTGGAGAGAGGATCTGCGCCGCGGGCCGCAACGGCTGCCTCGGCGCCTCGGCGGTCGCGCAGGGGACGTGCCGGGTTCCCGGCGGCCACTGTCCAGGCCGGAAGATCCTTGGTTACCACTGCACCGGCACCGATCACACAGTGGTCGCCGATGGTCACGCCGTCCACCACGACCACGTGCGAGCCGATCCACACGTCGTCGCCGATCGTGATCCCCTGGCTGATGAGGGGCTGCTGGAACACCGGACGGTCGGGTGCCATGGTGTGGTTGAAGCCGAGCAGCGACGTGTGAGCGCCGATCCGTACGCCGTTCCCCAGGGTGACGGTGCCCCGCACTGTGGCGTACGGGTTCAGCGTGCAGTCCGTCCCGGTGGTCAACTCACCGGTGACATAGGCATGAGCGGCGATGTAGGAATCGTCGCCGAGCCGCAGCCGGTCCGGGAACACCGCGGCGGACTCGGCGACGTAGCACCGTTCACCGACGTCGCTGTCCCCACCGATTTTCCGCTGCCGCTCCCGTTGAGCGACGCGCTGTGCTTCGCCCGCCTCCTCGGCGAATAGCCAGGGGCAGTGGTCGAAGTGCCGTACATCGTGTTGCTGCTGTTGATCCACGGGGCGAACGCTAGTCGGGGGAACATTCTGCGGAAAGGGTCCAGGTGCCGACGGCTCATTGTCTGGGTGAGCGGGCGCCCTTGGGAACGAGCTCGGCACAGAAGGCGCGGGCGGAACTCGAACGGCTCGCGGCGGAGTTCGGCGTCGACGAGGTGATGGTGCACCCGGTGGCCGGCGCCCGCGTGGGTACGGCGCCCGACTCCAGTCCGGCCCGCGAGAGCAGGCTCTGGCTCCCCACAGGTACGGGCCGTTCCGGAAGGTCGAGCGCCGACGGTCAGGCACTGCGTCACCCCGAGGTGGCGTGCGGGCCGCCGAAGAGGTCCCAGAACTTGTCGCTCACCTCGCCGAGGACGACGACCTCCTCGAGTTCGGTGGCCTCGGCCCAGTCCTGCTGCCCCTACGCGGTGACCTCCTTCGACACCGCCGAGCTGTACGGCGCCAGCGTCGACAGCCGCCCCGAGAACATCCGCAAGGTCGCCGAGAACAGCCTGCGCCACCTGCGGACCGACCGCATCGACCTCTTCTACCAGTACATCTCCGACCCGGAGGTGCCCGTCGAGGAGGTCGCGGGTGTGGTGGGTGACCTGATCGCCGAGGGCAAGGTGAAGTACTTCGGCCTGAGCAACGTCGGCCCGGAGTACATCCGCCGTGCTCACGCTGTCACCCCCCGTCACGGTCCTGCAGTACGAGTACTCGATCTTCGAGCGGGCGGTGGAGGAGAAGATCCTGCCGGTGCTGCGGGAACTGGGCATCGGCCTCGTGCCGTACTCGCCGCTCGGGCGCGGCTTCCTGAGCGGCACGGTCCAGCCTGCGAACCAGTACTCCCGAGGGCGACATGCGCCGCTGGGACGAGCGCTGGCAGTGCGAGAACTACACCTACAACCTGCGCGCCGCCGAGCAGCTCAAGCAGCTTGCCGCCGCCGAGGGCATCACTCCCGCCCAGCTCGCGCTGGCCTGGCTGCTCGCCCAGGGGGAGGACGTCGTCCCGATCCCCGGGACCCGCAGCGCCCGGCGCCTGGAGGAGAACGCGGGCGCTGCCGATGTCCGGCTGGCTGGGACGACCTCGCCCGCAGGAGATCCTCCCCCAGAGGTCTGCGGGTGGCCGCTATCCGGCCACCCTGATGCCGAACTTCGTCACCGACTGACGGGCTACGCGGCGAGTTCCTTGGTGATGCGGTCGAGCATGAATGCCGAGGATTCGCGGGCTCGTTCCTCCCAGGCGAAGACGCAGGCGGTGGCGATGCCGTCGAAGTTGAGCTCGCGCAGGGTGCCGAAGAAGGCGTTCCAGTCGACCTCGCCCTGGCCGATGTCCAGGTGCTGGTGGATACGGGCGGTGGTGCCGGGCGGGTTGAGGATGTAGCGCAGGCCGGAGGAGCCCGTGTGGTTGAAGGAGTCGGCGATGTGCACGTGGTGGAGCTTGTCGCCGGCGTAGCGCATCATCGCGGCGATATCGGCTGTCGGATTGGCCCCGGAGAGGTGGAAGGTGTGCGGGGCGCAGTAGAGGTAGTTCACCCAGGGCTTGTTGATCGCGCGGACGAGATCGACGGCCGGGGTGTTCTCCTCGCAGAAGTCGCCTTCCCACCCCACCCCGCGGACCCACACCACCCCCGGCAAAGGCCGCCCCACCCCCAGCAGGCCAACCGGCCTGCCCCACCGGCGCACCCCACACAACGCCGGTCAACAAGCCCTGGCCCCCGCCTTGGCCGCGCAGACTTCCCGCCGTATGCCCGATATGCGTACGGTCCCCGCCACCACCCCCCTGGGGTCGGTACAGCGTCCGGCGGGGCATGACACCCAGACACCAGCACCTCACGGACCGGTGTCAGGTCATGGAGCACCCGCCCCCACCCGGGGACGGCTCTCACGCGGAACCTGTCGACGACGCACCAGCGCCGCCGAGCGGACCGGCTTCCACCACCTGCGTGCCACACAAGTCCACGACCTCCCCACGAGGTTCGGACCCGGCAGCACACGGCCACGCCGCGCCCGAAAAGCCTGAATCACTCAGGCACACGCAGAGTTCCAGAGACGCTCGCCCGGGCCGGTCGTGATCGGCCCGGGCGACCTGGCTAGTCGGCTTTTTCGGCGAGCGCCTTGAGACCACGCAAGGTGGTTTCCATGTTGGTGCGGAGCTCGGCAATCCGGAATGCCAGGATCTCCTCCTCCCGCTCCGGTGTGCGCTCAATCGCCAGGATGACCCCGGAGCGGCCCGGTCCGATCCGGGCGAACTGCCGCAGCCTGGTGCCGGTCCCCTCGGGCTCGAGCTCGAAGCGCCACGTTGCCAGGGGCTTCGCGGGGTCCGGGACCGGGTCACCGTACCGGCCGTCCGGGTCCACGACCGCCCAGCCGAACGCCTGCTGCTCCTCCAGTTCGACGACGTGCGAGACGGTCCGCCATTCGCCGATCAAGCGATGGCGGTTGTACCCCGCGAAACAGGCCCCCACCGCGGGCCCCTCAGCGCCGTCGAGCCATTCCGCACGCTGCAGTTCAGGGCTCAGGAGGGCCGGCAGACCGATGTCCGTCACCAGGCCCCACACCCGCGAGGGATCCGCCTCGATATGAACGTCACAGCAGACCCTCGGCCCCTCGGCATACCGCACAGTGTCCCTCCCTCTGGTCCGGACCGGACGGTCAGGACCTCAACGACCGGCGTCGATCTGGAGTTGCGGCGGGTCAGCGCTCGCGGCAGGCGTCAGTGACGGCCGGCAGGGCTGGCTGGCCTACGACCGTCTCTGCGGAGAGCCCTCCACCGTCAGCTCGATCACCGAGCAGACCTGACTCCAGGTTCAAAGGCAGGCTATGAGCTCCGACAGGACCCGCTCGTAACCAGGACCCCACCGTGAGAGTAGCGCCGGGAAACCAGCTCTGACCTCAGCGAATGGAACGCATTCCGCGCACAAAGATGCGTCAGCTGGTCGTTGACCGGCGATCCGCGGCAGGGCCAGGGTGGTGGAGCCAAATCGGATTCCGATCACCGTTTCCGGTCACCGAGCCGCGTGCAGGAGGCGTGATGCTGCAGACAGACACCTGTGAACCCACCGAGTTCCGGGAACACCACGAAGCGGCTACCGCTGCCACGACCGCGCCCGCCACGCCGAACGCACCGGCGGTCTGCGACGAACTCCTCTTCCAGCGCTGCCTCTGGTGCGGCACTCCGGCCTACCGCCGCTCGTTCTGCCGTGCCTGCGGGTCCATGTCCTTCAAACGGGAACGCAGCACGGGCGCCGGTGTCGTCGTTCGCCGCAACGGCCACGCGCCGCACAACACGTGGTTCGTTGCGATGGACGAGGGATTCACCTTGGTCTGCCAGGTCACCGGGACGGCGCCGGTCGCTGTCGCGGTGGGGGCACGGGTGAGTGTCGTACGGTCCGTCGCCCCCCTCGGTCAGGGCCTTCCCGTTGTCGAACTCACCCAGCCGGCACCGCCTTTGGAGCGCTGGTGGTGACGGGAAACGGCTGAGCCGCAGCCACGCTCGGACAGGCGGGACGATCAGAGAGGAGGGTGCGTGAGCACCCAGCACAACGCGCCGGACGGATGGGCCGGCGTTCTCGACGGAGCAGGGCGCGGCGCGCTGGACGGTCTGCGCATCGCCGATTTCTCCCGGGTTCTCGCGGGGCCCTACGCCACGATGCTCCTCGCCGACCTCGGTGCCGAAGTGGTGAAGGTGGAACGGCCGGGCATCGGGGACGACACCCGGGCCTGGCACCCTCCGGCGGACCACGACGGCACGTCGACATATTTCCTGAGCGTCAACCGGAACAAGAGGTCCGTGGTCCTGGACCTCACGACCGAGGCCGGCCTCGAACAGGCCCGTGCCCTGGTCGCCGAGTCCGACGTGCTGGTGGAGAACTTCCGTCCCGGCACGATGGAACGGCTGGGGCTCGGCCCTCGCGAACTCCGTGCCCGGCACCCGGGGTTGATCTACTGCTCGATCAGCGGTTTCGGCAGCGGTGCGGGCGCGGCGATCCCCGGATACGACCTGCTCGTGCAGGCTGTCGGCGGTCTGATGAGCGTGACGGGGGACGCGGCCGGGGAGCCGGTGAAGGCGGGCGTGGCCCTGGTCGATGTGATCACGGGCCTGCATGCCTCGCTCGGCATCCTTGCCGCCCTCCGGCACCGGGACGCCACAGGGGAGGGGCAGCGTGTGGAGGTGAACCTGCTCGGCTCGCTGCTGTCGGCCATGGTCAACCAGGCGTCGGCGTTCGCCGTCGCCGGTGTGGTTCCGGGCCGCCTGGGCAACGCGCACCCGAGCATCGCCCCGTACGAGACCTTCCCGGCCGCCGATCGTCCGATCGCGATCGCGGTGGGCAACGACCGGCAGTTCGCGGCGCTCGCCGACGTCGTCGGGGATCCCGGTCTCGCTCTCGACGACCGCTTCCGCAGCAATGCCGACCGGGTCGCCCACCGCGCCGAACTGCGGGACATTCTGAACGAACGGCTGGGCGCCGCGGGCGCCGACCACTGGTCGGCTGTCCTGCTGGCCGCGGGGGTGCCCGCCGGACCGGTCAATACGCTTGACGAGGCATTCGCCTTCGCCCAGAAGCTCGGCCTTCCCGGCATCGTCGACGTCCCTGCCGCACCCGCCGACGGAGCAGAGGGCAGGCCCTCCCGCCAGGTCGCGAGCCCCATCGCGCTGAGCGGCACGCCCGCGCAGTACCGCCTGCCGCCGCCGCGCCTGGGCCAGCACACCGCGGAGATTCTCCACCGCTTTTCCGACCACGCCTCTACGCCGAAAGGAGCGGTCACATGACCGTTCCCGGCGCAGACACCCCACCGAACCGATCACCGCAACCACCAGGAGTTCACGATGAGCCGCAAGCCGATGAAGGACCCTCTCGACCTGCTCGACCTCTCCTCCACCCTCACCGATGAGGAACGCGAGATCCAGGCGACCGTCGCCAAGTTCCTCGCCGACCGGGTGCGCCCGCACATCGGCGAGTGGTTCGAGAACGCGCACTTCGCCCGCGAACTCGCCCCGGAACTCGGCAAGCTGGGCGTTCTCGGCATGCACCTCGAAGGCTACGGCTGTGCCGGGACGAACGCGGTCAGCTACGGACTGGCCTGCCTGGAGCTGGAGGCGGCGGACTCCGGTTTCCGCAGCTTCGTCTCGGTGCAGGGCTCGCTGTCGATGTTCTCCATCTGGAAGTGGGGGTCGGAGGAGCAGAAGCAGGAGTGGCTGCCCCGGCTCGCCGCCGGTGAGGCGATCGGCTGCTTCGGCCTGACCGAGCCCGACTTCGGCAGCAATCCCTCCGGGATGCGCACCAGGGCCGTCCGCGACGGTGACGACTGGATCTTGAACGGCTCCAAGATGTGGATCACCAACGGTGGCATCGCCGATGTGGCGACCGTCTGGGCGCAGACCGAGGACGGCGTCCGCGGCTTCCTCGTTCCGCGCGGGACGCCCGGCTTCACCACGCAGGACATCAAGCAGAAGATGTCGCTGCGTGCGTCCATCACCTCTGAGCTGTACTTCGACAACGTACGGCTGCCCGACTCGGCGCGGCTGCCGCTCGCGGAGGGCCTGCGCGGACCGCTGTCCTGCCTGAACGAGGCCCGCTTCGGCATCCTGTTCGGCGCGGTCGGCGCGGCCCGCGACTCGCTTCAGGCGGCCATCGAGTACGCCGATTCCCGGGTGCAGTTCGACAAGCCGATCAGCGCCTTCCAGCTCACCCAGAAGAAGCTCGTCGACATGAGTGTGACCCTGGGCAGCGCCGCACTGCTCGCCGTGCACCTGGGCCGGCTCAAGGACCAGCACCGCATCAGGCCCGAGCAGATCAGCGTCGGCAAGCTCAACAACGTCCGGGAAGCGATCGCCATCGCGCGGGAGTGCCGCACCATCCTGGGGGCCAACGGCATCTCCCTGGAGTACTCGCCGCTGCGCCACGCCAACAACCTGGAGTCCGTCATGACTTACGAGGGCACCAACGAGATGCACACGCTGGTCGTCGGTCAGGCGATCACCGGATACCCGGCGTTCCGCTGACCACTGAGGCTGAAAGAAGACGACCGTGAACATCGTCGTACTCGTCAAGCAGGTCCCGGACACCGGTGCCGAACGCACCCTGTCCGAGGCCGACCACACCCTTGACCGCGAGGACGCCGACCTCGTCCTGGACGAGATCAACGAGCGCGCCGCGGAGGAGGCCCTCCAGCTGAAGGAGTCGGTGGACGCCGAGGTCACCGTCGTGTCCATGGGACCCGACTCCGCGCTCGACGCCATCCGCAAGGTCCTGGCGATGGGTGCTGACCGCGGAATCCACGTCTGCGACGACAGGCTCCAGGGCGCCGACGTGGTGACCACCGCGAAGGTGCTGGCGGCCGCCGTGCGGACGGTGGAGGACGTCGACCTGGTACTGGCGGGCAACGCGACCACCGACGGCCAGGCGAGCGCGGTCCCGGCCATCGTCGCGGACCTGCTCGGCCTACCGCCGCTGACCCATGTGCGGAAGCTCGACGTGGACGCGGGACGGGTGCGTGCCGAGCGCGAGACCGAGAACGGTGGGGCGACGTTGGACGCGCCGCTGCCCGCGCTGGTCAGCGTCACCGAGAAGATCAACGAGCCGCGCTACCCCTCGTTCAAGGGGATCATGGCCGCCAAGAAGAAGCCGGTGGACACGGTCGATCTCGACGACCTGTTCCCCGACGCGGACGACGCCGGGTTCCTCGTGACCCGCACCCGCGTCGTGGAGGCCGTCCCGCGTCCCCCGCGAGCCGCCGGCATCCGCATCACGGACGACGGCTCGGCTGGCAGGCAGCTCGCCGCGTACCTGATCGCCCAGAAGCTGCTCTGAACCGCCCCGGCCAAGAAATCCCCACCAAGGAAAAGAAAACAGGCAACCCCATGCCCGATGTCCTCGTGCTCGTCGACCACGACGGAGAACGTGTCCACACATCCACGTACGAACTCCTGGCTGCCGCACGGCGGCTGGGGGACCCGGCCGCCGTCGTCGTGGGAACCCCCGGCACAGCGGCGCGTCTCAGGGAGTCCCTCGCCCGGTACGGCGCCACGAGCGTCCACGCGGCGGAATCCACCGAAGCGGCCGAGTTCCTCGGCACGCCCGCTGTCGACGCCCTGGAGCTCGCGGTGCGGGAGACCGCTGCCGCCGCCGTTGTGGTCTCGGCGACGACGGATGGCAGGGAGGTGGCCGCGCGTCTCGCCGCGCGGCTGGACTCCGGGCTGCTGATCGACGCGGTCGACCTGGACTCCTCCGGTGTGGTCACCCAGATCGTCTTCGGGGGGTCGTACACCGTGCGCTGCCAGGTCACCCATGGCATACCGGTGATCACGGTGCGGCCGGGGGCCTTCGAACGGGAGGAGCATCCCGGGGAGGCCGTGGAGCGGACGCTCGCCCTGCCGACGGTCGACCCTGCGGCGTCCGCCCGTATCACCGCCCGGCGCGCCGCACTCGCGGGCGACCGACCCGCGCTCACCGAGGCGAGCGTCGTCGTCTCCGGAGGCCGCGGTGTCGGCGGAGCGGACGGTTTCAAGGCCGTTGAGGAGCTGGCCGATGCCCTGGGGGGTGCGGTGGGTGCCTCACGCGCCGCGGTCGACGCCGGCTACTACCCGCACCAGTACCAGGTCGGGCAGACCGGCAAGACCGTCTCCCCCCAGCTGTACATCGCCCTGGGCATCTCCGGGGCCATCCAGCACCTCGCCGGGATGCAGACCTCCAAGACCATCGTCGCGGTGAACAAGGACCCGGAGGCGCCGATCCTCGCGCTCGCCGACTTCGGCGTGGCGGGCGACCTGTTCGCGGTGGCTCCCCAGCTCACGCAGGAAGTGGCCGCCCGCCGCACGGTGAGCTGACGATACCAAGCGGGCGTTCCTCAACGGCCGTTATGAGACAGCCAAGCGCCGAAACCGGCTTCCGTGGAACACCAGTGGCTCGAGGTCGGGTTCGGCCTTCAGGCCGTGGATTTCCAGGAGGACGATCGTGTGGTCGCCCCCGGGGAACTCGGCGTAGGGCGAGCAGTCCAGCCAGAGGGCGGCACCGTGTACGTACACGCTGCCGCCCTCGCCGACTTCCCAGTCGACGTCCGAGAACCGGTCCCCTTCCTTGGCGGCCAGTGAACGGCAGATCGCGTCCTGTCCCTCGGCCAGCACGCTCAGGCCCAGACGACGTCGTTCACGCAGCTTCGGCCAGGTCGTGGAGGTGTCCTGGACGCAGATCGACACCAGAGGGGGCGCCAGGGAGACCGGGGTGAAAGTGCTTGCGGCCATGCCCACCGGAATGCCCGAATCAAATGCGCACACGGCTGTCACGCCGGAGGGGAAGCAGCCGAACGCCTTGCGCAGCAGAGAGGGATCCCTTGGGGCCGCGTCGAGTGGATTCATCGCGCACCGCCGGCCGTCTCCTGACCCGACAGGGCCGCGCCCAGCTTCCGCATCGAGCCGTTGTTGCCGACCACGTGCTGGGAGACGCAGCGTACGTCCCGCCAACGACGCTGGATCGGGCTGGTGTTGTAGAGCCCGGCACTTCCGGACAGCGTCATGATCTCGTTGAGGACCCGGATGCCCTCGTGGTGGATGTGCTGGGTGCCGCCGGTGTAGCCGAACCACTCGGTCTGCGTGGGGGCCTCGCCTGCGAGCACCCGGTCCATCACGGTGCGGCCGGTCCGTTCCGACAGGGCACGCAGTGCTGCGGTGCGCATGTGCAGCTCGGCGAACTTCTCCTGGAACACCGGGTCCTCACCGATGACCACCCTGAGGTTGAACGCCGGCCGTTTGGTCGCGGCGAGTTCGGCGAGATCGTCGAGCGCGCCCTCCAGACAGCCCAGGATGACGGCGTCGTGCGAGGCACCGGTCGGCGAGTACGGCAGGTCGTAGAAGGGAGCGGGGATGTTGTTGTCACCGAACATCGGGCCCGTGAAGCGCTCGGGCACGAAGACCTCGTCCATCGTGAAGTCGGTGCTCTGTGTGGCACGCAGCCCCACCGCGTCCCAGGTGTCGAGGAACGTGGCCTGCTCGGGGCGGATCAGCGCGATGCGCATGTCCGGGCTGCCGCCCGGCAGCGGGGGCGCGCCCTCGACCACGAAGCCCGCGAGCATCCAGTCCGGGGCGAACGAGCCGCTGGCCAGCGGCCAGCGGCCACTGATCCGGTAGCCGCCCTCCACCGGCGTCGCCTTCCCTTTCGGGGCTATCGCCCCACGGAGCAGCAGGTCGGCGCCGTTGCCGAACACCTCCTCGGCGAGTGTCTCCGCAGGCAGCGTCCGCACGAAGAACCAGGCCATGGAGGCCGCCTGAACGGTCCACCCGGTCGAGCCGTCGGCCCGCGCGATCTCCCGGACCACCCGGGCGCTCTCCACCAGATCGAGCTGCTCGCCGCCCCATGCCCTGGGCAGGCTCATCCGGAACACACCGGCCTCGCGCAGCGCGGTGATGACCTCCACGGGGATTGCTCGGGCCGCCTCGGCCTCGGCGGAGCGCGCCGCTATTTCGGGCAGGTGTGCGCGGACGCGGCCGAGCACGCTGTCGTCGGTTTTCCGGTCCTGGGACGGGGTGGGCTCCAGCAATGTCGTCATGATCGATCCTTGAGAATGCTTGCGGTCCCGGAGGACCTCGTGTGGCTGATGAGTGGTTGCCAAATGGCTCGAGGAGAAGGGCCGCCTGGCACGGATACCGGCCTGTGCCTCCTGCTCACTGCCCCGAATGATGTGGGGCGGGGCACATGTCCCGCTTGTATGCGGGAGCACAGGAATTTGCTTGGCTGAGAACTGCTTCCGGGCGGCAGCGACGGACGACCGTCGCATCGGCCGGCGTTGACCTCCTGGCGTCCGGGCCGATCCCGGTGGGACGACGGCCAAGTGATCCGTTGCAAGGCCGGTTGCGGATCGCCCGGGGTGACTTACACTCCCTCGCCAGGAGGAGGGCCGGCCGAGCCCGTCTCCTCGGGGGCCGGATGTGCCATGAGGAGAGCCGCATGCCCCGGATAACGACGCCGAGCGATGCCACGGCAACCGAAAGACTGGAATGCTGGCGGGACGCCGTCAGTCGCAACCTCGCGCCTCTGGAGGTTCTGCCGCGCGAGTGTGCCGACTTCCGCGCATCACTGCACGCCGCGCGGGTCGGCCAGGTACAGATGTCGGTCATCACGGCCGAACCGCACAGCATCGCGCGTACCCGTCGGCACATCGGCTCCGACGCGCCCGACTTCTTCCAGCTCACTCTGCAGCTCAAGGGGCAGGGTGTGCTCACCCAAAGGGACCGCCAGGCCCGGGTGGGGCCGGGCGAACTGGTGATCTACGACGTTCGCCGTCCCTTCACCTACGACCTCGATCAGCCCCACAGCGGCCTCGTATTGATGTTCCCGCGGGCCATGCTGCAGATGGCGGAGCGTGATCTGGCGCGGGTGACGGCGACTCCCGTGTCGTGCCACGACGGGCTCGGCCAGGTGGTACTGCCCTTCCTGCACGGGCTGGCGCGGCAGGTGGAGCATCTGGAGTCCCGTGCCACGCCCCGGTTCGCGGACAACGTGGTCGACCTGATCGGCACCCTGCTCGCGGAGCACGCAGGCGCGGACCCGGCAGCCGGGGACGAGGGCCCGGGCCTGCTCACCCGGCGCATCCTCGTGTACATGGAGCAGCGGCTCGCCGACCCCGGGCTGAACCCCGAGGGGATCGCGGCCGCCCACCGCATCTCCCGCCGCTACCTGTACAAGTTGCTGGCCGATCAGGGGTATACCGTCTCGGGCTGGATCCGGGAACAGCGCCTCGCCCGGTGCCGACGCGACCTCGCCGATCCGGCCATGGACCACCTTCCGGTCGGCACCATCGGCGGGCGCTGGGGTTTCCCGGACCCGGCCCACTTCAGCCACGCCTTCAAGACGGCTTACGGCGTGAGCCCCAGGGAGGCGCGCGCGGCCCGTCGATGACGTCAGCCGGTGTTCAGCGGCGACGAAGCGGCGTGTCCTGCGCCGCCGCCGCCGCCGTCGCCGTCGCCAGCGGGCCGGCTCAGGCCGCCTGGTAGCTGAAGAACCCCTGTCCGGACTTCCGGCCCAGCAGCCCCGACTCGACCATGCGGCGCAGCAGCGGGGGAGGGGCGTACAGCGGTTCCCGGTACTCCTCGTACAGCGCCTCGCCTATCGCAGCCACCGTGTCCAGGCCGATGAGGTCGGCGAGGCGCAGCGGGCCCATCGGGTGGGCGCAGCCCGCCGTCATCCCCGTGTCGATGTCCTCGGCTGTCGCCGTGCCGGAGCTGACCATCCGTACCGCGGCCAACAGGTACGGCACCAGGAGGGAGTTGACCACGAAGCCCGCGCGGTCCTGCGCCACGACAGTCTTCTTGCCCAGCACCTCGTCCGCAAAGGCACGTACCCGCAGTTCTGTGGCCTTCGAGGTGTGCAGCGAGGGGATGACCTCGACCAGTGGCATGACGGGGACCGGGTTGAAGAAGTGCAGGCCGACCACCGCCTCTGGACGCTTCGTCACGGCTGCGAGCCGGGCGATGGGTATCGAGGAGGTGTTGCTGGCCAGCACGGCGGTCGGGTCGGTGACCACCTCGTCCAACTGCCGGAACAGCGCCGTCTTCGCCCGCTCGTCCTCGACGGCGGCCTCGATGACAAGGTCCGCACCGGACAGGCCGGAGAGATCGACGGTGACCGAGATCCCGGCGAGGGCATGTGCGCGGTCTCCCGGGGTTATGGCGCCGCGCTGCTCTGCCTTGAGCAGGGAGTCCGCCACGCCCGCCAGTCCGGCACGGGCCCTGTCCTCGGTCACGTCGCACAACGTCACGTGCAGCCCCGAACGGGCGCAGACCTCGGTGATGCCCTGGCCCATCTGCCCGGCGCCGACGACTCCCACGTGCTTGATCGATGTCATGTGTTCCTCCGCCTGTCCTTCCGTTCGGCGGCGGTCGACGGACGCCGCCACGGTCTGTGGTGCCGTGTTGAGCGTAGGCTGGGTACAACCCCGCTGACCTGCTCAGACGATGCGTTTTCCGCGCACAAACATGCGCCGGTTCGTCGTTGACCGGCCGTGCTGCGCAGAGCCATGCTGATCACGACCGGGCCGGGCCCGGCGGCCGGAGAGGCGAGCACGAGGAGGCAGTCGCGGGCATCGAGGACGGCACCCCGGACGGACGTGACGGCGCTGCCGGGGAGCAGTCCGAGGCACTCCGAACAGACTGCGGATCGTGGACTCCGCCCGCTTCCTCGAGATGCACGCCCATGGCGGTCGACCACGCGCTGACCGGGCGTCAGGCTCTTGCCAGACGCCCGGTCGGCGCACTGCGGCTTCAGCCGACGGCGACCGTGGCGGCAGCTGCCTCCCGCAGACGGCGGATCACGCCGCGAACCGCGGGCGAGGTCTCGCCCCTGCGGTAGGCACCCACGAGTCGGGTGGTCAGCGGTACGTCCGCCAGCGGACGGTACGCCACCCCCGGGATGTGCACACGGCGCAGCGAATCGGGGACCAGAGCCACCGCGAGACCACCGCCCACCAGCGTCAGAGCCGCGATGAAGTCACGCACCGGGGGAGCGCACCGAGGGCTGAAACCCCCTTGCTCCGCCACCTCGAGGATCTGGTCGCGGCAGCCGTACTCCTCGTCGAAGTGCGGGGCCACGAAGCACTCGTCGCGCAGCTTCGCCGCCGGTACCGCCTCGTACGCCGCCAGCGGCGCGCCGGCCGGCAGTGCCAGGACGACCTCCTCGGTGAGCAGACAGGTCGCCGTGATTTCGGGCGGGTATTCCGGCCTCCAACGCAGAAAGCCGACGTCGATGTCCCCGCAGGCCAGCGCTTCCAGTTGGGCCGGTGTCTCCAGCTCGCGCACCTGCACGGTCAGCTCGGTGCCGTGGGCCGCGCAGCGGGTGAGGACGTCGGTCAGCACTCCGGAGAACGCGGCCGAGGCGACGTATGCGATCTGGGCATGCCCCAGCTCCCCGCGACCGGCACGCCGGCCCACCGCCTCGGCCCGGGCGGCCTGCGCGAGGGTGCGCCGCGCCTCCTCCAGGAACAGCCGCCCGGCACTGGTCAGAGCCGGGCGGGTGCGCCGTCCGCGGTCGATCAGCCGCACGCCCAGGTGCGACTCCAGCGCCCTGATCTGGGCGCTGAGCGCCGACGGAGCAAGATGCAGACGGTCCGCCGCCCGCGCGAAGTGCAGTTCCTCCGCGACGGTGACGAACGATTCCAGCCAGCGTAGTTCCACCGGCTCCTCCGTCCTGCTGGGCCTGGGCTGACGTCCTGTTGCGCCTGCGCCGACGAGAACACCGGCCGTGTGCACGGCCGGTGGGATGGACACCCCGCGGCGGCGTCAGGGCAGAACAGGACCGCCGCGGGGTGAGTAGCGGGGCGTCAGGGGCACCGCCGGCCAAGGAGCGTCCGGACGAGCAGTGACGCCCGGATCCGCGCCTCGGGACCTCCGGGTCAGGGGATGACGACGTAGTTGCTGAATCCGCCGTCGCGGTCCTCGAGTCCTGAGATCGCCTCGTTGACCCTGGACAGCGGGAAGGGCTTGGCCTGCAGGTAGGACAGGTCCAGGGCGCCCGTGGCCACCATGTCGGCGAGTTCCTGCCCCTGCGCGGTGCTGAACCAGTTGGAGCCGATCAGCTGGACCTGCTCGTCCATGAGCCACTTCACGTCCACAGGCAGCCGGTCGGCCACCCCGCCGACGTTGACCACCCTGCCGCCCCGGCGCACGCCCTGCATGGAGTCCAGCATCGTCTCCACCGGGGCCTTGGCGCCCAGGGCGCTGATCACGTAGTCCGCGCCCTCGCCACCGGTGCGCGACTTCGCCCACTCACCGGTGGAGCCGTCACCCAGTCTGAAGACCTCGACCCGCTCCGGGTCAAGTTCCTTGACGCGCTTGAGGAGCTCCTCGTTGCGGCCGGTCCCGAGGACCCGGGAGACACCGGAGGCCAGCGCCAGCATGGTCGACGCGACACCGAGGGTTCCAGTGACCCCGTCGATAAGCGCGACCTGGCCGGGGCCTGCCGCGGCGTTCTTGAGAGCCCCGTAGGACGTGCCGATGTAACCCAGCTTGCCGGCCTGTTCGAACGTCATGTTGTCCGGGATGTTGACGATCGAGTACTGCGGTGCGGTCATGTACTCCGCGAAGCCGCCGTACGGGTACAGATCGAAGATCCGCTGGCCGTCACGGGACGTGCTGAAGTAGCCGTTCAGCGTGAAGTAGCGGCACCGGCTCAGTTCACCGCCCCGGCACACCTGGCAACTCCCACAGCCGCGCAGGGGATTGACGTAAACGCGGTCACCGGGCTTGGTGTTCAGCACGGCCTCGCCGACGGCTTCGACCACCCCGGCGGCGTCCAGGCCGAAGATGGCGGGGAACTTCGGCAACGGCTGGTGGGGGAACCACGTGGGCCAGTTGTTGATCACGTTGGCCATGTTCGGCACGATCCCGCACGCCTTGACCCGCACCAGCACGTCGGTCGGCCGCGGGGTGGGCACGTCGATCGTGTCCACCGACATCGGCTCACCGAGCGCGTGCAGTCGTGCAGCGAGCATTTTCGCCATTGAAATACTCCTTGGAACTGCTCCGTCCCGTGACAGCGGGACGGAGACTTCTCAGGCGACCGAGGCGGCCAACCGGTGGCTCGGCGGTCGAGTGTTACAAGTTGGGTCTTACAAGTCGGGGGCCTCGAGTCTCGGTCTCACGACCTCTTGGCTTACGGCTCCCCGGATTACGACTTCGAAAAGGGATTCTGGTAGTTCTCTTCGAGATCGATGTCCAGCAGGCCCATGATCCGGACGCCGGAGTTGTACCAGGCGATGGACAACGCGAGTTCGACCATCTGCTTCTGGGGCAGACGGTCGGCGGCGGCACGCCACGTCTCCTCGGAGACGTCGACCTGGAGCGTGGACTCCTTGGCCAGGCGCATCACCGCCTTTTCCGTCTCGTCGAACACGTCGGCCGTTTCGAAGTCGCCCACCGCAGCGATCTGCTCCTCGGTGAGCCCGGCCTTGAGCCCGTGCGAGTGGTGGTGTGCCACCTCGTACGCGGACCGGGTCACGTGACCCACGGTCAGGATCGCCAGTTCGCGGAGCGCGGGGCTGAGCTCACTGGCCCGCAGCGAGTTGGCGTAGGTCAGGAAGCCGTCCAGCTGGGTCGGCGCGCCCGCGAGGGCGAGGAAGATGTTCGCCGTCGGTACCTTGCGTTCGGCTTCCAACCGGTCGTAGAGGGGCTTGTGCGCCTCGTCCGCGTCCTCGCGGCGCAGGTAGGGAACTCGTGCCATGTCGTTTCCTCGTCAGGACGATGCGGTCGGGTTGGCGGACTGCTCGAGCAGGAACCGCTCGAGCGTCATCGGATTCGGCTTTTCGGCCGGGGGGATCTGCGGCACCCCCACGAAGGGCGACGCCTCGAAGTACCACTTCTCCAGCGCCGGGAACCCCCAGCGGACGTTGGTGCTCAGCGATCCCGCGTCCCAGCGCACGGGCTCGATCTCGGTGTCGATCGTCTGGTAGTGGCTGTTGAAGACCTCCACCCGGTGGCCGTCGGGGTCGCGGAGGTAGGTGAAGAGCATGCCGCCCGGACCGTGACGTCCCGGGCCCCGCTCCACGCCCTCGCCGTAGCCGAGGATGCCCGCCCAGTCGCAGGCGGTGAAGATGTCGCGGCTCTCAGAGACGGTGTAGGCGAAGTGGTGCAGGGCGGGACCGGTGTTCTCCACGATCGCGAGGTCCAGGCAGGTGCCCTTGCGGTACATGAACGCACTCAGCAGCTTGTCGCCGTGCGCCAGGTACTCCGAGTTCCGGAAGCCGAGCTCGCCGTAGAACGCGCACAGCTCGTAGGTGTTCGGCGCGAAGGTCTGGAAGTGGTCCAGCCGCTGCGCGTGGGCGCCCTTGTAGTGCTCGAAGTCGATGTGCAGCCTCGGCCGCGTCTCCATGTGCGCGCAGAGCTCGAGCGGCGTTCCGACGGGGTCGGAGACGTGCAGGGTGCGGCCCTGGTACGGGAGGTCGACCCATTCCGCGGGCAGCCCTCGGTCGCGGAACCAGTCGTAGGCGATGTCGAGGTCCTCGTCGAAGAAGACCCGGAAACCGATCCTCTTGGCGGCACCGGCGCCCTCTTCGTCCAGCTCCAGCACGAGGCTGTGGTGGCAGGCCTCGGCGAGACCGCGGAGGTAGCAGGTGCGCTCGTCCTCATCGCTGACGACGAGGCCCAATGCCTTTACGTAGAAGTTCCGGCTCTCGGCCAGGTCGGCCACGGTGAGACGCACATGGCTGGTTCGGGTGATGTTGAAACTCGGGCGCAGATTGACGGGTGGCAGCATGCTGGTCTCCGTGCTCCGATCGGCTCTGGATTTCGCTGACTGTAATACTTCGATGCCGTTTTACGGCTTGGTCGTAATGGACCCGGACCCGGCGAATGTGAAGGCGGACCATCCGCTGAATTCCGCGGATTCACCGAGGGACTCCTCGATGCGCAGAACCTCGTTCCACTTGGCCATTCGCTCGGAGCGGGTGAACGAACCCACCTTGAGCTGGCCGGCGTCCCAGCCGACGCTCAGATGGGCGATGGTGATGTCCTCGGTCTCACCGGACCGGGCCGAGACGATGGTGCCGAAGCCGGCTTCCTTCCCGGCGCGCAGGGCCTGGAACGCCTCCGTGACCGTACCGGCCTGGTTGGGCTTGACGAGGACGGCGTTCGCCGCTCCGCTGGTGGCCGCAGCCTCCACCCGCTTGGCGTTCGTGACCAGGTAGTCGTCGCCGATCACCTGGCAGCGGTCGCCGTAGAGCCGCGTGAACTCCACCATGCCCTCGTGGTCGTCCTCACCCACCGGGTCCTCGACGGAGAGAATCGGGTACTGCTCGATCCAGCTGCCCAGCATGTCGATCAGCGCTTCGGTGTCCAGCGTGCGGTCGTCCAGGGCCAGCGTGTACTTCCCGGCGCTGCCGAACTGCGAGGCCGCGATGTCGAGTGAGATGCCGACCTGGGCCGAGGGCGCGAAGCCCGCGTCCTCGATGGCCTGGGTCAGCGTCTCCAGGGCCTCCTCGTTGGAGTCGAACGCGGGCCAGAAGCCGCCCTCGTCGGCCACGCCCTGGGCCTTCCCCGCCTTCCTCATCAGGCTCCCGGCGGCCCGGTAGATCTCCGCCGTCCAGTCCAGGGCCTCGGAGAAGCTCCGTGCCGCGGGGCAGACCACCATGAAGTCCTGAACATCGACGCGACGGTCCGCGTGGGCGCCGCCGCCGAAGATCTGGATCTCCGGCAGGGGGATGCGGACCGGTCGTCCGCCCGCCAGGTGCTGCCACAGCGGTACGCGCGCCGACGCTGCGGCGGCGTGCAGTACGGCCATGGACGTGGCCACGATCGCGTTGCCGCCGAGACGGCTGCGGTCGGGGGTTCCGTCGAGGTTCACCAGCAGCTGGTCGACGGCTTCCTGGTCGGTCGCGTCGCGGTCCAGGAGGGCGGGTGCGATCTCGTTGTTCACCGAGCCCACCGCGCGGTGGACGTCGAGTCCGCCGAAGCGGCTGCCGCCGTCGCGCAGGTCGAGCGCTTCGCCCTGGCCCGTCGAGGCCCCGGCCGGTGCGATGGCCCGCCCGATCGCGCCGTCCGCGAGGTGGGTCTCCACCTCGACGGTCGGCCGGCCGCGTGAGTCCCACACCCTGCGGCCGTAGAGCTTGGCGATCCGCGCGTCTGTCATTGCGGTGCAACCTTTCGGAGTTCGGACGATCGGGGTGATGAGCGGGGCCTGTGCCTGTCATCGCTGGATGGACGTCCCCGCAGCCAGAGGCGTACGGAAAGTCCTCGCTGACGAACGGGCGCGGGCGACCTCGCGGGGCGGCACCCGGATCGGTGCGGCGGCGCTGGGAGCGAGCGAAGTGTCGTACGGCTCTCTTCGTCGTCGTGGCGGAGCCGGAGAGGAATACAGGTGCGAGGGCGATGACGAGGGTTGCTCGCCCACCGCGACTCTTGGAATGCTAACGATAGCGCAATCCTGCGAAGTGTCGGCGGCTCTGTCAAGAGGCAGGTGGCGCTCCGATCTCGTGAGCTTCCCGTTCGTATCCGCCCCATTGGTTCTTCCGCTAACTGGTGCTATCGTTCGCACACCCAGTGCGCTCCGGCAAGGATTCCTGCGGACCTGCGCTCTTCCTGGACAGACGGACAGCACAGGCAGGCGCGGGTCCGCCGGGCCGGATCGCGGCCGAAAGGAAAGCGAGCCCGATATGGCACCCGAGACCTCTGTGGCGCCGATGACCCTCACCACTGTTGTGGCCAGCACGCGTCCCGGACGCGTGGGCAGATCCGTCGCGGACTGGTTCGCCGCGCGGGCCGCGGAGCACGACCAGTTCGAGTCGCACACCGTCGACCTGAACGAACTCGCTCTTCCCTTCTTCGACGAGCCGCATCCGCCCGCCCTGCAGCAGTACACGAAGAGCCACACCCGCGAATGGAGCCGGATCGTCGACGGGTCGGACGCCTTCGTCTTCGTGACTCCGGAGTACAACGGCGCCTTCCCGGCCACCTTGAAGAACGCGTGGGACTACCTCGTCGTGGAGTGGCAGCACAAGCCGGCCGGCTTCGTGAGCTACGGAGGTGTCTCGGCCGGTACCCGGGCGGTGCAGATGGCCAAGCAGGTCGTCGCGAACCTCAGGATGCTGCCGATCGGCCCCACCGTGAGCATCCCGTTCGTCAACGAACTCGTCGAGGACGGCGCTTTCCGGCCCGGCAAGATACACGAGGCCGCGGCCGAGCAGATGCTCGACGAACTCGCGCGTACGGCCCGCGTCATGCGCCGGCTGCGCAGCGAAACGTACTGACCTGGCGCAGAGAACACGAAGGCGCCCGGAGCACATCGCTCCGGGCGCCTTCCATGTCTGCGTGTGAGGCCGCCCATGGCTCAGTCGGACCTGGACGGAGCCCTTCCGCCGGGGGGCGCCGTGCTGCCGCGAAGGATCAGCGATCCGGGGGAGACCGACGTGTACGGGCCGTCGTTGCTCGGCTTGGTCTTGAGGCGGCGCATCATCCACAGTGCGCAGCCGGTGGCCATCTCCTGAATCGGCAGACCGATCGTGGTGAGTCCGGGACCCCACCAGGAGAAGCCGGGTTCGTCTCCGAACCCGACCACGGACAGCTCCTCGGGCACCTTCACACCCTGCTGGGACAGCTCCTCCAGGACCCCCAGGGTGAGCTGGATCGATCCCAGCACGAGCGCGGTGGGCGCCTGTGGTCCCTCCAGCAGGCGGCGCATCGCCTCCCGGCCGTACTCCACGGACGACGGCGGCCCCAGCTCCGTGCGCCCGGCATCGTCCGGCAGGCCGCCTTCGCGCAGGGCGCTGCGGAAGCCGCGCAGACGCTCCGCGCCCGTCGGCAGCTCTTCGGGACCGCCCACGTACGCGATGCGGGTGTGGCCCTGGGCGACCAGGTGGGCCGTACCCTCACGCAGCGCCTCGTGGTCGTCCACGCCGAACCACTGGGAGCCGAGCGACGGGTGGCGGCGCAGCAACTGAAGGTGCGGCACGGCGCGCAGAAGCTTGACGGACTCGCTGTGCGGGCGCGCCGTGGGCACGATGATGACGCCCGCCACGCGGTTCGCGGACAGCTCCCGCAGATGGCGGAGTTCCACCATCCTGTCGTCGTCGGTCTCCGAGAGCATGAGCTGGAAGCCCTCGGCCTCCATGTTCTTGGACAGCTCGTGCGCGATGGTCGAGTAGAAGCTGTTGCGGATGTCCGGGATCACCAGCGCGACCACGTTGCTCGACGCTCCCCGCATCATCCGTGCCGCGCGATTGGCGACGTACCCCATCTCGGACGCGGCCTGGCGGACCCGGAACTTGGTCTCCTCGCTGATACGGCTGTCGTCGGCGAGTGCCCGGCCGACCGTCGAGACGGAGATCCCGAGGCGTTCGGCAATGTCCCTGGTCGTGATCACGTAATGGGCCCCCTCGAGTTGCTGATCCCGCGCTGTCACTTTCCGTGTGCCAACGATAGCACTCTCGTCGCGCTCTGTGGTCGGGAGGGGCGGGGTGTCAGGTTTGATCATTCTCTTTGTGCTAACGTTAGCATTGCTGAATGGGCCGTGCAGCCGCCCGCGGCTGCCTAGTTGCGGAGGTTTCCGTGCGGATCGTCAGGTATTCCGTTGGCGGCGTGCGTCACTACGGAGAATTCGAAGCCGGTGACGCCAGGATCGCGAGATTCGAGGGTGATCCCTTCACCGGGCTGTCCCCTACGGGGCACGTCGACGAAGTGGGCGACGTAGTCATTCTCCCGCCGCTCGAGCGGCCCCGGATCTTCGGGTTCGCCTACAACTACGCCTCGCATATCGACGAGACCGACCGCGAGGTTCCGGAAGTTCCCGTGTGCTTCATGAAGCCGAGCACTGCGGTGGTAGGGCCGGATGACGCCATCGTCTATCCGGCGGATGGTGAACTGATCCATTTCGAGGGCGAGTTGGTCGTCGTCATCGGAAAGGAAGCCCGCCATGTGAAGCCCTCCGAGGCCCATGAGTACATCCTCGGCTACACATGCGGCAATGACGTCAGCGACCGCATCATCCAGCGCAAGGAAAGCAAATTCGGAACGCTTCTGATCGGGAAGGGGCAGGACACCTTCGCGCCCCTCGGACCGGTCATCGCGACCCAACTCGACCCCTCGGGACTGTCGCTGACGACGCGCGTGAACGGCACCGTCATGCAATCGGCGAACACCGCTGACCTGCTGCTCGCTGTTCCTGACATCGTCAGCTACCTCAGCCGCTACCTGACGCTGCTGCCCGGAGACGCGATCATGACCGGTACGCCTTCCGGCGTCGGACCGATCCGCCCCGGAGACGAGATAGAGGTGGAGATCGAGGGCATCGGCGTCCTGCGCAACCCGGTCGTGGCCGAGAGCCTCTGACTCCGGATGCCCGCCGGGCGCACACACGCCCAGGCCTGCCGACCGCTTGGCGGTGGGCAGGCCTGGGCGTGTCAGCGGTGCGTCCCGTGTCCTGCCGGAGATATGCCACCGTGTTGCACCGGGCTCCGGCCCGGTGCCAAAACGTGGGATAAAACCACCGGGGCGGGGTACGAACGGGCCCCCGGGTTGTAAAGCGCGGGGGCGGCGAAGGCCGCGGCCCGGACGCCCCCC
>NZ_JBEOVA010000055.1:0-37800 GCF_040295225.1 Streptomyces sp. NPDC002896
GACACGGCCTCGTACGCGGCCTGCAGCGCCTCCACCTTCGGCACGACCAGGTAGTCGGCGAACTCAGGCGCGTCGGCGGTCAGGACGCGTACCGCACCGTGCTCACCGAGCGTGGCGGCCGTCGCCTCGGCACCGGCACCCAGCGCGACGGCGATGGGCTCACCGATACGGCGGGCCAGCGTCAGCAGCTCCAGGGTGGGCTTGCGGACGGCACCGTCCACGTGGTCGACGTAGACGAGAACTTCAGCCATGGGTTGCTCTCCTGCGGGTGCGAAGTCTTAAGGAAGTTGAGTCGGTTGGGCCTCAGATGAACTTCTGGCTCGCGAGGAACTCCGCGAGCTGCTTGCCGCCCTCGCCCTCGTCCTTGACGATCGTGCCGGCCGTGCGGGCCGGGCGCTCCGCCGCCGCCTCGACCGTGGTCCAGGCGCCCTCGAGACCGACCTCGTCCGCCTCGATCTCCAGGTCCTCCAGGTCCCAGGAGGTCACCGGCTTCTTCTTGGCCGCCATGATGCCCTTGAACGAGGGGTAGCGGGCCTCGCCCGACTGGTCCGTCACGGACACGACCGCCGGCAGGGACGCCTGAAGCTGCTCGGACGCGGTGTCACCGTCGCGGCGGCCCTTGACCACGCCGTCCTCGACGGACACCTCGGACAGCAGCGTGACCTGCGGGACGCCCAGACGCTCGGCCAGCAGGGCCGGGACCACACCGGCGGTGCCGTCGGTGGAGGCCATACCGGAGACCACCAGGTCGAAGCCGGCCTTCTCGATCGCCTTGGCCAGCACCAGCGACGTGCCGATCACATCCGTGCCGTGCAGGTCGTCGTCCTCCACGTGGATCGCCTTGTCGGCACCCATCGACAGCGCCTTGCGCAGCGCGTCCTTGGCGTCCTCCGGGCCCACCGTCAAAACGGTGATCTCCACGTCGTCGTCGGAGTTCTCGGAGATCTGCAGCGCCTGCTCGACCGCGTACTCGTCCAGCTCCGACAGCAGCCCGTCGACGTCGTCACGGTCGACGGTCAGGTCATCGGCGAAGTGCCGATCGCCAGTGGCGTCGGGCACGTACTTCACAGTGACAACGATCCTCAGACTCACTGAAGGTCCCTTCGGCAGTGATGGCACTCAGTGCCCTAAATTAAGCACACCCAGTGCCATCGATCCAGTCCCGGACCTGGTGATGTGGGACTAATGCGGGGTCGGCCGGCGTGGTTTGCGTATGGCCGACAAGATCGAGAACGTCATCGCCGGAAGCCGAATGTGCCGCCCTGCCCTACGTTCGCTGAAGGGAACTTAGTTCCTCGCTTTTGGGGAACTCGATGCCATATGTCGATGGCGCGGCGGGCCGGATCAACGCCGTGTTAAAATCCCCGTGTTGGCCTTCGGCGCGCCCAATGCGTGTGTCCGGAGGCTTTTTTCATGCCTTCCGACACCTCCGCGCCCACGGCGCCTCCCACCACCAGCTACCGATCCCTGCTCCGCAACCGTGAGTTCGCCGGCCTGTACGCCAGCTTCACACTCACGGTCGCGGCAAGCACCTTGTCGGGCTTCGCGCTCGGCACCCTGGTCGACCACCAGACCCGATCCCCGTTCCTGACGGCCGTGAGCATGTACGGCGCCACGTTCGCGACGGTGCTCGGTGCATTGACGCTGATGTCGGTCGCGGACGGGAGCCGTCCTCGCCGGACGATCGTCGTGCTTCAGTGCGTCTCGCTGGTCGGGGTTGCCGCGCAGGCGATTCCGGGGCTGCCGTTGGCTGCCCGGTTCGGCCTGCTCCTGGTGCTCGGATTCTTCCAGTCGCTCGGGACGGGCGCACGGATGGGGCTGCTCGCCGAAGCCGTGCCGACCTCTGCCTATGTGTTGGCGCGCTCGCTGATGAACATCACCTCGGGTGGCATGGCGATCCTCGGCTATGCCGTCGGCGCCGTGCTGCTGCGGTACCTGAGCCCGCAAGAAGTCTTCGTCGTCGCAGCAGCGCTTACCAGCCTCGGCTCGGTCGTAGTGGCGACGACCGTCCGAGAACACTCGATCCGTCTGACCCGTCGCCCCGGACTGCGTCAGACCTGGACGACGAACATCGCTCTCTTCTCCCACTCAGGGCAGCGGGCGCTGCTGCTGAACCTGTGGGTCCCCAACGGCCTGATCGTCGGCTGCGAGGCCTTGTTCATCTCCTATGCCCCGGATCACGCAGGCGCCCTGCTGGCCGCCGGATCGGCGGGCATGCTTCTCGGGGACCTGACGGTCGGGCGACTGCTCACTGCCGACCGGCGACGCCGTTATGCGTACGCCCTGCGCCTGCTGCTGGCGGCGCCTTACCTGCTGTTTGCGATCCACCCGCCCATGGGGGTGGTGATGGTCGCGGTGTTCGTGGCCAGTGCCGGGTTCGCCGCCACCCTGCCCCTGCAGGAGCAGCTTCTCGAGCTGACCCCCGATCCGGTCCGCGGTCAGGTCCAGGGCGTCGAGTCGGCCGGCCGGATGACCTGGCAGGGCATCGGTGCAGCGATCGCAGGCGGCGTCGCCCAGCAGGTCGCCCCCGGGGTCGCGGTCACCGCTCTTGCGATCGTCTCCGTCGTCATCACCGTCGTTTCAAGGCCGTTCGTGGTCCGTGCCCGCGCTGTCCGCGTCAAGCAGGCCGGTGCGTGAGTCCGCCAATTTATCTTGACATCAAGATTTCTTGCCGGGCAGGCTAGTCCTCGCGGACGCGGAACGAAGGAGAGAGATCATCAACGACACCGGCGGCTTCACCAGCATTCCCACCACCACCCTCGCCGACCTCCTGGGACGCGAGCAGGTCATGGACATCGGCATCCGGCCCCTGTGGCCCGCGACGCCGCGCCTGGCGGGCCCGGCCTTCACCGTGCGGTGCCCTCCTGGTGACAACCTCATGCTGCACGCCGCCATCCACCGCGCGGAGCCGGGTTCGGTCATCGTTGTGGAGTCGGGCGACGTGGACTACGCACTTGCCGGGGGTAACGTCTGCGCCGTCGCCCAGCGTCGAGGCGTCTCGGGATTCGTGCTCGACGGGGTGATCCGCGATGTCGCCGAGGCACGCGAGATCGGCTTTCCCGTCTTCGCCCGGGGTGTGATCCCCATCCCCGGCACCAAGTCGGCCGTCGAGCCGCTCAACCTCCCGGTCCGGTGCGGCGGTGTGCAGGTGGGTCCCGGCGACATCGTGGTGGCCGACGAGGAGGGCGTCGTGGTCGTTCCCGGTACCCGCCAGGAGGAGCTGCTTCTCGCGGCCCAGGCCAAGCTCGCCAAAGAGGCCGACGAGTCCCTCGACGCCTGGGAAGCGGCGCATCGCACCCGCATCAACAAGATCCTCAGCGAGCGTGGCTTCGAGGAGTGACCGACGCTCGGAATACGTCCGTCCGATGCGGGCGTTGATCTTGGCATGACTTCCCTACGCAAGCTTGGCTCATCCGCTCTCGAGGTCTTCCCGCTGGCTCTCGGCGGCAACGTCTTCGGCTGGACGGCAGACGAGGCGCAGTCCTTCGCCGTACTCGACGCCTACGCGGAGGCCGGCGGCAACTTCGTCGACACCGCCGACTCCTACTCCGCGTGGGTCGGGGGCAACCAGGGAGGCGAGTCCGAGACCGTCATCGGCAACTGGCTGGCCGCGCGCGGCAACCGGGCTGACGTCGTCGTCGCCACCAAGGTCGGGGCCCACCCGCAGTACAAGGGGCTTTCCGCCACCACCATCAAGGCGGCGGCCGACGCGTCCCTGCGCCGCCTACGCACCGACTACATCGACCTTTACTACACGCACTTCGACGACACGACCGTGCCCGTCGACGAGATCATCACAGCCCTCGACGAGCTGGTACGGGCGGGCAAGGTGCGGGCGATCGGTGCCTCCAACCTGAGCCCGGAGCGGCTCCAGGAGTCCCTGGACTTCTCCGACCGTACGGGCCTGGCCCGCTACACCGTGCTGCAGCCCCACTACAACCTGGTCTCCCGCGACACCTATGAAGGCGGCTTGCAGACCGTCGCCGACCGCGCCGGTCTCGCCGCCGTGCCGTACTACGCGCTGGCCTCCGGCTTCCTGACCGGCAAGTACCGGCCGGGTACTACGGTCGACAGCCCACGGGCCGGGGGTGCAGCCGCCCACCTGCAGAGCGAGCGGGGTGTCCGCGTCCTCGCCGCACTCGACGAGATCGCGCAGGAGCGCGGTGCCGCGGTCGCGACCGTGGCACTGGCGTGGCTCGCCGCCCAGCCGACGGTGGCTGCGCCGATCGCCAGTGCCCGTACGGTCGAGCAGCTGCCGGCCCTGGTCGCGGTGGCCGATCTCAAGCTGACAGGTGAGGAGCTGGCGAAGCTGGACGCCGCGTCCGCGTAAGCGCGGACGGTGGTGAGGGCCGGGGGTCAGGTCGACGGCGAAGGGCACGCCATCGACGACCCCGGCCCCTCCCACACCCGCCGGGCGGCTTCCCGCCGCCCGGCAGACCCGGTCGAACTTTTGCCTGCGGCGCGCGTCAGAGAGTGCGGCTCAGGAGCGACAACAGCGCCGTCCAGTGGCGTTCGGCCGCCTCGGCGCTGTACTGGGCGGTGTCGGCCTGGGTGTAACCGTGGTGCGCGCCTTCGTACACCTCCGTCTGGTGGCGGACGCCCGCTTCGGTGAGCGCCTTGTCGAGGCGCTCGATCTGCTCGGGCGGCAGGGAGTGGTCCTGGTCGGCGTGGCCGAAGTAGAGCTCGGCGGTGATGCGGTCGGCCACCAGGTGCGGGCTGTCGGGCGCGTCCGTCGCCAGACCGCCGCCGTGGAAGCCGGCCGCGGCGGCGACCCGGTCCGGATAGGCTCCGGCGGTGCGCAGGGCCAGGCGGGCACCCATGCAGTAGCCGGTGATGCCGACCGGCCCGTCGGTGGCCTGGGGGCAGTCGGCGAGCCAGCGGAGGTAGGCGTCGGCGTCGCGCATCGCCGGCTCGGGGGTCAGTGACTGCATGATCGGGCCGATCTGCTGGAAGATCTCCGGGCGCTCGGCGGTGTCGATGAAGTCGGGTACCTCGACCACCGGGGCACGCCCGTGGCGGTAGAAGACGTTGGGCACCAGGACGGTGTAGCCGGCTTCGGCAAGGCGGTCGGCCATCTTCTTCAGCTGTGGCCGCAGTCCGAACGCGTCCATGTAGAACAGGACCGCGGGGTGCGGGGTGTTGTCGTCGGGGTAGGCCAGGTAGGCGTCGGCCGTGCCGTCCGGAGTGGGGATGTCCACGGATGTTCCATGCACGGTGGTCATGGGTGCTTGCTCTTCCTTTCCTTGCGCCGGCTCGGCGTGGCCGTTCCCGGTCGAGGCGCCGTGCCTTCGGATCGTCTCGGTGCTTCGGCGTCAGCTGCTCTGGGCGGCGGCGCGGCGCTGCCGTTTGCCGAGCGGCGCCTGGGAGAGGTCCTCGGCCTTGGACCTGAGGTTCTTGTAGCCGTAGCCGCGCTCGGTCAGCCAGGCTTCCGCGGCGGCCTCAGCCCGTTCGGTCGCCTCCAGGATGTCCTCTTCGGCCTCTCCCGAGTCCTGGAAACGGAAGGTGAAGGCGGGCCGGGCGGCGATGTCGTAGCTGAGGTGCCCCTCGGGGGTGAAGGCGGCGTGCAGCACGTCGTGTTCGTGCGTGTGGGCCACGAGTTCGGCGCGCTGGTCTGCGCTGAGCCCGTCGAAGACACCGCGAACGGTGATGCGGAAGGTGCGAGTGCTCATCCCCTGACCTTAAGCAGCGCGATCAGTGCGGCTCCACCGGGTTGCCTTTCGGAGGCTGATCCGGCCCGCGGGCTTCGACGGCCGGCCCCGGGGCTACGCGGCAGCCGGGACGCGCTCGGGGAGGGACTCGCGGACCGCACGCACCAGGGACTGGGCGCGGGGGTCGCTGGTCACCGTGGGCTGCATGCCGTTGGTCACGTAGGCGAAGGCGATGCCCAGCTCGGGGTCGGCGAAGGCGAGGGAACCGCCGCGCCCGGGGTGGCCGAAGGCCGCACGCGAGCTCATCGGGGATGCCGGGCTGTGCAGCATGAATCCCAGGCCGAAGCGGGTCCTGGCGAGCAGCACCTGGTCGCGTCCGGCGGCCTGCTCGGTACGGGCCTCGGTGAGCATCCGCGGGGTGAGGATCCGTCCCTCGCCCAGCGCCGCGTAGAGTCCGGCAAGCCCGCGTGCGGTGGCGATGCCGTTGGACCCCGGCAGCTCGGCCGCCCGCCAGGCCGGGTCGTTCTCGTCCGGGGAGGGTGAGACGGTGCCGAAGGCGCGACGCGTGATCGAGTTCGGGTCGGTGTACGCCTCGGCGACCTCACGGCGAGGCCGCATCCGCAGCGTGCCGTCCCTCGGGGCCGGGGGCTCGACGGCGGCGATCCGGCCCACCCGGTCCTGCTGGTCCTCGGGCAGACCGATCCACAGGTCCAGGCCGAGCAGGTCGGTGACGTCCTCGGCGAGTACGGTGCCGAGCGAGCGCCCGTCCACCCGCCGGACCAGCTCGCCGACCAGCCAGCTGAAGGTCTGTGCGTGGTAGCCGTGGGCGGTGCCGGGCTCCCACAGCGGGCGCTGTGCGGCGACCGCCGCCGGGCCGGTGATTCCGTCCCCGGCCTGTGCGGCGGTGAGGGGAGTGTTCAGCGCGGCCACTCCGGCCTGATGGGAGAGCAACTGCCGTACGGTGATGTGCTCCTTGCCCGCGGCCCCGAACTCAGGCCAGTAGTCGCGGACCGGGGCGTCCAGGTCGATCCGGCCGCGGTCGGCGAGGAGCAGCAGGACCGTGGCGGCCACACCCTTGGTGGCCGAGCGCAGAATCTGCCCGGTGTCCTCGGTCCAGGGCCGGCCCCCGCCCTCGGGGGTGTCGGCGTCCGCGGTGCCGCCCCACAGGTCGACCACCGGGTGGCCGTCCTGATAGACGACGACGGCTGCACCGCGTTCGCCGAGCTGCGTGAAGTTCGCCGCAAAGGCATCGCGGACGGCCTCGAAGCCGTCGGCTGCCGTGCCCTGGAGAAACGTGCCCTGGGTGTCCGGTTCGTGGATCTGCATGACCTCTCCCGTCCGTGCGTCGGAGCCACCCTATCCCTCTTTGATCGATGATCGATCATTCCCTTCGTCACACGCCCACCTGGGAATATGGGATGAGCTGGGACTACCAGGGCAGGGCCGGTGCCCGGAATCCGGACACCGGCCCTGCCCTCCCTGAACGGGCGCCGCGTCAGGCAGCGTCCGCCTTCAGCGCGTCGACCCACTCCGCAGGCCACGGCGCACTCTCGCGCCCGCCCCGGGGGACGTGGACCGTGACGTAGCGACCCGACGCCGCGAGCTGCCGCGGGTGGCCGTCGACCGCCTCGCCCCACACCTCGAACCGGAAGGTCAGGGACGACGTCCCGATGCGTTCGAGAGCGACGGTCGTCGTGACCTCCTGCTCGAACCACAGAGGGGACGCGAAGTCGACCTCGTACCGCACACGTGGCGCGACGCCGAAGTAGCCGGTGATCCCCCGCTCCCGTATCAGCGTCGCCTCGGCCGACTCGACGAAACGCACGATGGACGTGTTGTGGTGGTGCCCGCCGGCGTCGGTGTCCATCCACTCCACCCGGGAACGATGGACGGCACGGGCGAACCCGGTGCCGTCCACCGGCTCACGCGACGGAAGCGGGTTCACGGGACGGCGTCCATCGCAGGTGGGTGTTCCGGTCGGACTCGTCGGCCCGCAGGAGCGAGAGGCGAGGTCGTACGGCGTCGGTGCGCGAGGTCGGCGGCTTCCGGCTGCCGGCCCTGAACTGCACCGGCCACTCCGCCGCGGCGCCCCGGTACTCCTGCTCGGCCGCCGCGTGCAGGGTCCAGTGCGGGTCGTAGAGGTGGGTGCGGCCGATGGCGCACAGGTCGGCGCGGCCTGCCAGAAGGATCGAGTTCACGTCGTCGTACGAGGCGATGGCGCCGACCGCGATGACCGCCGTGCCGGTGGCGGCGGCGACCTCGTGGCGGATCCGGTCGGCGAAGGGCGTCTGGTAGGAGCGGCCGAACGCGGGCCGCTCGTCCTTGGCGACCTGGCCCGATGAGACGTCGATCGCGTCCGCCCCGTGCGCGGCGAACGCGCGGGCGATCTCGACGGCATCGTGCTCGGTGTTGCCGTCCGGCACCCAGTCGGTCGCGGAGATGCGCACGATCACCGGCCGCTCGGCCGGCCAGACGGTGCGGATGGCGTCGAACACCTCCAGGGGGAACCGGAGTCGGTTCTCCAGCGGACCGCCGTACTCGTCGGTGCGGTGGTTCGCGATCGGCGAGAGGAACGAGGACAGCAAGTAGCCGTGCGCGCAGTGGAGTTCGAGCAGGTCGAAGCCCGCCTCGGCACCACGTCGCGCCGCGGCGACGAAGTCCGCGACGATCTTGTCCATGTCTGTGCGGGTCAGCTCCCGCGGGACCGGCGAGCCGGGGCCGTAGGGGAGTGGCGACGGGCCGACGATCTCCCAGTCGCCGTCCGGCAGCGGTTCGTCGATGCCCTCCCACATGAGCCGCGTCGAGCCCTTACGGCCCGAGTGGCCCAGCTGGAGACCGATGCGCGCGGTGCTGCGGTCGTGGACGAAGGACACGATCCGCGCCCACGAGTCGCGCTGCTCGTCGGTCCACAGACCCGTGCAGCCCGGGGTGATACGGCCCTCGGGCGAGACGCAGACCATCTCCGTCATCACCAGCCCCGCACCGCCCATGGCCTTGGAACCTAGGTGGACGAGATGGAAGTCGCCAGGCACGCCATCGACGGCGGAGTACATGTCCATCGGGGACACGATCACCCGGTTCTTCAGCTCCAACTGCCCCAGCCGGAAGGGCTGGAACATCGCCGGCGCCACGCTGTCCAGCCTCTGGGACGTGGCGAAGGCGGCATCGACGCGGTCGGCGAACTCCTCGTCGCGCGTGCGGAGGTTGTCGTACGTGATGCGGCGTGACCGCGTCAGCAGGTTGAAGCAGAACTGGGTCGGCTCCTGGCCGACGTACATGCCGATGTTCTCGAACCACTCCAGCGAGGCCTGCGCGGCACGCTGCGTGGACTCGACGACGGAGCGCCGCTCGGTCTCGTAGGCCGTCAACGCCCCCTCGATGTCCGGGTGTTCGTGCAGACAGGCGGCGAGGGCGAGCGAGTCCTCCATGGCCAGCTTGGTGCCCGACCCGATCGAGAAGTGCGCGGTGTGCGCGGCGTCGCCGACGAGGACGAGATTGCCGTGGTGCCACCGCTCGTTGCGTACGGTGGTGAAGTTGAGCCACTTCGAGTTGTTGGCGAACACCTCATGGCCTGCAAGTTCCTCGGCGAAGAGCGCGCGGAGGCGCTCGACGGCCTTCTCGTCGGAGACGCCCGGAGCGAACTCGACCCCCTCGGTGGCGTCGAAGCCGGCCCGGCGCCAGACGTCCTCGTGCATCTCGACGATGAAGGTCGAGCCGCTCTCGGAGTACGGATAGCCGTGGACCTGCATGGTCCCCCACTCCGTCTGCTTGATGAAGAACTGGAACGCCTCGAAGACCCGGTCCGTGCCGAGCCACATGTACTTGTTGTGGCGCCGGTCCAGAGTGGGACGGAAGACGTCCGCGTAGGCCGCCCGCGCCTGGGAGTTGAGGCCGTCGGCCGCGACCACCAGGTCGTACGACGCACGGAGGTCCTCGATGACTGGGGCGAGCGTCCGGTAGTGCACGACGACGCCCAGGTCGCGGCAGCGTTCCTGCAGCAGGCGGAGCAGTTCCTTGCGGCTCATCGCCGCGAATCCCTGGCCGCCGACGGTGTGGTGCTCACCGCGGACGTGGATGTCGATGTCCGTCCAGCGGGCGAAACGCTTCGCCATGGCGTCGGCGAACTCGGTGTCGGCGTTCTCGATGCCGCCGAGCGTCTCGTCGGAGAACACCACGCCGAAGCCGAACGTGTCGTCAGGGGCGTTGCGCTCCCAGACGGTGATGTCGTGGGACGGGTCGAGCTGTTTCATCAGAGCAGCGAAGTAGAGGCCACCGGGCCCACCGCCGACGATCGCGATTTTCAAAGGTGTTCCTCTCACTGCTCGAAGGCGGGCACGGCGACTGCGGCCTGCTCGTCCTCGACGATCTTGCGGAGCGCGAAACGCTGCAGCTTGCCGCTCGAGTTGCGCGGCAGGGACTCGCAGAACCGCACGTCGCGCGGGTACTTGTACGGAGCCAGGACCTGCTTGACGTGGTCCTGGATCTCCTTGGCCTTGGCGGCATCGCCCGGCACCCCGTCGCGCAGTACGACGAAGGCACAGACGACGGAGCCGCGCTCGGTGTCGGGGCGGCCGACGACGGCGGCCTCGACCACATCGGGGTGGGTGTCGATGGCGGCCTCGACCTCGGGCCCGCCGATGTTGTACCCCGAGGAGACGATCATGTTGTCGCTACGGGCGTGGTAGTGGAAGTAGCCCTCCTCGTCCCGGTGGAAGATGTCACCGGTGACGTTCCAGCCGCCCACGATGTAGTCCTTCTGGCGCTCGTCGTCGAGGTAGCGGCAGCCGACGGGGCCGATGACCCCGAGCCGCCCCGGCTCGCCGGGACCGAGCTCCGAGCCATCCAGGCCGAGGACGGTGGCGCGGTAACCCGGCACCGGCTTCCCGGTGGCACCGGGCCGGATGTCGTCACCGGCGGCCGAGATGAAGATGTGCAGCAGCTCCGTCGCGCCGATGCCGTCGATGACCCTGAGCCCGAGCCTGTCGCGCAGCTGCTCCCAGATGTCCTGGGGAATGTGCTCGCCCGCCGACACCCCGGCCCGCAACCCGGCGAGCTGCTGCTCCTTCCCCTCGCGCAGGACGGCCTTGTACGCCGTGGGCGCCGTCGCGAGCACCGTCACGCCCTCCCGCTCGACAAGCTCTGCGAGCTGCAGCGGAGTGGCCGTTTCGGTGAGCAGGGCGCAGGCGCCGGCCCGCAGCGGGAACACGACGAGCATGCCCAGACCGAAGGTGAAGGCGAACGGGGCGGAACAGGAGACCACGTCGTCCGCGACCAGTCTCAGCACATGCCGGCCGAAGGTGTTGTCGATGGACAGGATGTCGCGGTGGAAGTGCATGGTGATCTTCGGTACCCCCGTGCTGCCGGACGTCGGCCCGAGGAGCGCCACGTCGTCGGCGGCGGTCTCCACGTTGGTGAACCGCCCGGACTTGACCGAGGCGCGGGCCACGAGATCGTCCGGACCGGTACCGCCGTACTCGACGACCGTCAGGGACGGCAGTGTGGTGTCCCGGACGGTATAGGCGTCCTCGGCGAACCGGTGGTCCACCAGCGCGATCGAGGGCTGCGTCCGCTCGGCGACCGGGGCGATCTCGCGGGCGCGCAGGGCGGCCATGGTGGTCACGACGATGCCGCCGGCCTTGAGTACGCCGAGCCAACCGGCGACCGTCCAGGGGTTGTTGGGGGAGCGCAGCATGACGCGCTGTCCGGGCACCAGACCGAGGTCCTCGGTCAGCACCTGGGCGACCTGGTTGGCCCGTTTCTGCAGTTCGCCGTAGGTCCAGGTCTCGCCTCCCGGTGTGCGCAGTGCCGGGCGGTCGGGCCCGAGTGTCGAGACGGGGATGTCGATGATCTCGGTGGCGGCGTTGAGCCGCTCGGGATAGTGCAGCTCCGGCGTGGTGAACTCGATCGTCGGCCACAGGTGCGCGGGAGGAAGGTGGTCGCGGGCGAAGGTGTCCAGATGTGCCGAGGTCGAAAGAGACAACGGAGGGGTCGACGGAGTTGTCAACGGAGGCGTCCTTCCGGGAGCCCGCCGGCGGGGCGGCGGGTCTAGGCGGTGCGGATCATGCCCTCCTGGACGACAGTGGCCAGGTGACGGTGGTCGAGGGTGAAGAAACGGCCGGTGCCCAGGCCGCGGCCGGCGTCGGCGGCGACGGCTTCCTGGACGTAGAGGAGCCAGTCGCCGACCGGTCCGGGGCGGTGGAACCACATGGCGTGGTCGAGGCTGGCCGTGACCAGCTCGGGCTTGGCCCACGGCAGGTCGAGGACCCGCAGGACGGGTTCGAGGATCGTGTAGTCGCAGACGTACGCGAGTGCGGCCAGGTCCCGCTGCGCATCGGTCAGCCCCTCGACCGGCCGCAGCGGGTCGAACGGCTTCAGCCACACCGCCTGGTGCGGAACCTGCTTGCCCTCCACGGTGAGGTAGACCGGGCCGGGCACATGCCGCATGTCGAAACTCCGGCCGCCTGACCAGTAGGCCTTCGACTTCTGGGTCATCGAGCCACCACTGCGCTCCGCGAGGTACTCCGCCGAACTGGGCAGCTCCTCGGGATCGGGGACGGCATCGGTGAGCTCGGCGACGGCATCGGTGAACTCGGCCTGGAAGGTCCCGCCGGGCTCGCCCGCGGCGAAGTTGGCCAGGCATACGTAGAGCGGCTTGCCGTTCTGGTAGCCGCGCACCTGCCGGGTGCTGTAGCCGCGGCCGTCGCGCAGCAGCTCCACCTCGTAGCGCACCTCGGCCCCGATGTCGGCCGGGCGCAGGAAGTAACTGTGCATCGAGTGCAGCGTCTTGCCGTCGGTCACCGACCGCATGGCCGCGGCCGTGGCCTGGGCGACCAGGTCGCCGCCGTACGCCTTCGGCCACGGGCAGGGCTGGGTGATGGCGGTGAACGCGAGGTCGAAGTGCTCGGGCTGAGCGGGCGTCAGCGTGACGGCCGCGGTGAAGATCGCGGAGGTCGGGAGCGCGTCGGCCGTCTCGGTCGTCATCGGGTCTGAGGTCGTCGTCGGTCCGGGTGCCGGGCGCGTCATCGGTTCAGCCAGTCGCGCAGGTCCGCGTCGGCGACGTCGGGCAGATTGACGACGATGTTCTCCGGCGTCCGGGTGGTCATCCACGTCAGCGGCTTGCTACGCGAGAGATTGCACTCGATGTGCGGCATGAACGGCGGTACGAACACCCAGTCGCCCTCTGCCATGTCGACGTAGTCCTCGAACTTCTCGCCGAAGTAGATGCGCGCCCGGCCCGACAGGACGTATCCGCCGGTCTCGGCCTCGCCGTGGTGGTGGGTGACCGAGCGGTAGCCGGGCTCGTTGCTGACCTTGCCGAACCACAGCTTCGTGGCCGGGGTGTGCTGGATGCTGACGCCCGAGATACGGACAGCCCCGCCCGAGTCGGCGGTGCCCGGGTCCTCGTGGCCGCCGCGGGTCACCACCGGAGCGACGAGCCCGCTGGCCAGCCGGTACATCGAGTTGTCGCCCTCGAGGCGGTACTTGCTGCTGTGTTCGACAGGCTGCGGCTGATGCCGCGCGACGGGCTCCATGGAGTCGGCTCCGTTTCAGTCGTGTGGTTCAGCCGTGCTTGCTCAGCTGTGTGGTTCAACCGTCTTGCTCAGCCGTGTTGTTCAGTCGTGTTCAGTCGTGGCGGTGCAGGCATGGTGCGGCAGATCTGGTCGCGAAGGGCGCCGGCGCCGGTGCTCTGGGTCTTGACGACATCGACGTCGTGGCGCCCTCTGTGATGTCTCGTATTTTTCACGACCGTCAGATACTGTCAATACGCAACGCCGGATGGACCGGATCGAGCCGCGATCAGACCGCGCTCGAACCCGAACTGGAGGCCGCATGACGCCCATCGCCGTGAACCCGGACGCTCTTCCGAAGCCCAGCGGCTACTCGCACGGAACCCTGGTGGGGAACACGCTCCACCTCGGCGGACAGACAGCTCTCGACGCCGACATGAAGATCGTGCCGGGAGGCATCGTCGAGCAGTTCCGCCAGGCGTTCAGCAACGTGCTGACGACCCTGCGAGCGGCGGGTGGCGAGCCGGAGGACCTGGTCAGCGTGACCATCTACCTCACCGACATCCCCGACTACCAGGCCCACGGAAAGGAGATCGGGAAGGAGTGGCGCGAGCTCGCCGGCCCCGTCTACCCGGCGATGGCCGGCATCGGCTGTACCGCCCTGTGGCAGCCCGAGGCGATGATCGAGATTCTCGGCGTGGCGGTGATCCCCGAGGAGCGACTGGTCACGCCTCGCGCCTGAGCGGGCGGTACCGGCGGGGACGTACGCCGGCCGCTACCCCTTCCCGTGGATCACGGCCAGGGCGTGCTCCCGCGCAGGCGCGCTCAGTGCGGTGTTCAGCTCGTCGAACAGCGCGCCTGCGGTCACCCCGTTCCATCCCGGCGGTAGCAGCGACAGCGGAAGCCCCGGATCGCGGTAGGGCAGCCGCCGCCACTCGGTGAGCATCGGAACGTACATCCGGAACGCCTCCACGGGGGTCGTCCCGCTCGCCGACGCCCGTTCCAGGAGCGGACGGTGGCGCTGCAGGAAGTCCGCGTACAGCTCCGTGAGCTCGTCCAGGTCCCACCACGTGCGGACCTTCGATCGCAGGTCCCCGTACGCGAAGTGGTCGCCGGTGAAGATGTCCACGTAGGCGGAAAGGCCGCGGCGTTCCAAGGTCAGACGCGTCTCCGACGCCACGTTGCCCGGTGCGACCCACACTCCAGGGGCCGCGGTGCCGAACCCCAGGCGCGTCAGGCTCGACCGCAGTTCGTGCCGCTTCTCACGCTCGGACTCGGGCACGGAGTACACGACCACGAGCCAGCCGTCGTCCGCGACCGCCCGGACGCGTTCGAAGATCCGCACGTCGCCCTCGGCGAGCATCTTCAGGGCCGGGTCCGCGAGGGCGTACCCCGCCGCGCCCGCGTGGCGCTCACTGCGGAGCACCCCGCGCCGCTTCAGGCGGGAGATCGAGGAGCGTACGGCCTGCCCCTCGACCTCGAGGTCGGCCATGAGCCTCACCACCGATGCCACCGACAGCCAGTTGTGTTCGGCACGCGCGTACAGACCGAAGAGTGTGAGGATCAGCTGCGCGAGGCGCGTATCCGGCCTGCCTGCGGCTCCACGGGGCGACTGAAGCTCCGCCGTCATGTCTGCACCATATTGCGGGTCCTTGGCGGTCGTCCAGGCATCACTACGCTGCTGGAGCGTTGCGTGGACATTTGGGCACCGTTCAGCTCTTGCCTGCACGAACTCGGCCTCTCCCAACCAATGCGTGTCACGGGTGTTGACGCCGTGCCAGGAGGGGCGCCATTCTCACCGAGGCGAAATCCCGTATGGCGTCCGGCACTTCGAACGCGCCACTGCCCTGCAGAGCAAGAAAAGTGACGACGCTTCGCTGTCGAACCGGTTCGAAAGAGCCGCGACAGCAGTGTCGTCGAATCGGTTCGACAGAGCACGTATCAACGCACAGGAGCCGTAACCATGGTGCAATCAAGAGCATCACGAGCATCGAGAGCAAGACGGGCGGGCCCCGGCCGACCGACCGCGGTGGTCGCGGCGCTGGGCCTCGGCCTGCTGGCCACGGGGCTGACGGCCCCGGCCGCGACCGCCGCCGAACTGCCGGGCCCGAAGCTGCACTACACCTTCGACGCCGACGACCTCGGCTCCGGGACCGTCAAGGACAGCTCGGGCAACGGGCTCGACGGCACGCTCGTCAACGGATCGACCGCCAAGGTGGTGGACGGTGCGGGCGGAGGCTCGGCCCTGAATCTGCCCGGCGGGGCGCCCACCTCCGACGGGGCGTACGTCCGGCTGCCCCGCGCGGCGCTGGCCGACGCTACGGATCTGACCGTCTCGGCGCGGGTGCGGTGGGACGGCACCACGGCGCCATGGCAGTGGATCTACGCACTCGGCAAGGACACCAACCGGTACCTGTTCTCCACCCCGTACAACGGTGACGGCAAGCTGCGTACCGCCGTCACCACCTCGGGCGGCGGAGGCGAGGCCCAGGTCACCGGGTACGCGCCACTGCCCGCCGACCAGTGGAAGACCCTCACCGTCACGCTGGACACGACCGAGGACCGCGTCACCGCCTACCTGGACGGCGCCGCTGTGGCGTCCTCGAAGACCACGGTCAGTGCCTCCCAACTGCTCGATGCCTCCACCACGTTCGCCGGCTACATCGGCAAGTCCTTCTACCAGGACCCCCTCTTCGACGGCGCCGTCGACGACTTCGCGATCTACCACAGCGCGCTGACATCCGCGCAGGTCGCCGAGCTGGCGGGCCAAGCCCCGCAGCCGACGAAGCTGACGCAGAACTCGTTCACCGTGCGCACCACCACCGGCACGGCCCCCGCCCTGCCCGCCGCCGTCCGCGCCGAGTACTCCGACGGCTACGACCGCGACGTGGCGATCGACTGGGACGACGTCGCCCCCGAGAAGTACGCCGCGCCCGGCACCTTCACCGTCAAGGGAACAGCCGCCGGACAGGAGGTCACCGCCACCGTCACCGTGGTCCGCGAGGGCGCCCTCACCGTCGACCTCGCGAAGGACACCGGAGCCTTCCACGGCGGCGCCGCCGGCACCCTCTACGGCGTCTACGGCCAGGACGTGCCCACCAACAACCTCATCGAGGGCATGAACCTGCGCACCGTCTCCACCAAGGCGCAGGACGGCCCGCAGCACCCGGGCGCCGACGCCCTCGAGGTCGTCAAGCCGCTCGCCGACTCCACCAACGGCGACGTGTACATCTACATGACCGACATCCACCGGGGCTTCCCCTACCAGTGGGAGGGCGACACCCCCGCGGAGAAGGTGCGCATCTACCGGGAGAAGGTCGCCAAGCAGGTCGACCAGGTGCTCCAACTGCCCAAGGAGTACCAGGACAACATCGTCTTCGTGCCCTTCAACGAGCCCGAGGGCAACATGTTCGGCACCGGCGAGTGGAGCTACAACAAGGTCAGCTGGCTGACCGACCCCAAGGACTACTTCGCCACCTGGGACGACTTCTACCGGCTGATCAAGGAGAAGATGCCGGACGCCCGCATCGCCGGGCCCAACACCAGCGTCCTGTACAGCCAGGTCAAGGGCTTCCTGGAGCACACCGTCAAGGCAGGCACCGTCCCCGACGTCATCACCTGGCACGAGCTGAGCCACCCCGAGCAGGTCCGCACCAGCGTCGCCAAGTACCGCGCCTGGGAGAAGGAGGTCTTCGCGGGCACGGCATACGAGGGCAAGCAGCTGCCGATCAACGTCAACGAGTACGCCTTCAATTACCACACCTCGGTCCCCGGCCAGATGATCCAGTGGATCTCCGCGATCGAGGAGTCCAAGGTCGACGCGGACATGGCGTACTGGAACATCGACGGCAACCTCTCCGACTCCGCCGTCCAGGCCAACCGCGGCAACGGGCAGTGGTGGCTGTTCAACGCCTACGCCTCCATGTCTGGGCACACCGTCGAGGCCACCCCGCCCTTCCCCGGCCAGAACTACACGATGCAGGGCGTGGCCACCCTCGACGAGAAGAAGAAGCAGGCCCGGCTGATCTTCGGCGGATCCACCGGGAAGGGCCACATCACCTTCGACAACGTGCCCGGCAAGGCCTTCGGCGACACCGTGCACGCCTGGGTGCGTGAGATCCCGTGGACCGGGCAGATCGGCGACTCCGGCCGGCCCGACATCGTCGCCGAGACCGAACTCCCCGTCAGCGACGGCAAGGTGGTACTCGACTTCGGCGACGGCAGTCTGCCGAAGCTGACTGAGTCGTCGGCGTACGAGATCGTCCTCAGCCCGTCCGGGCACGGCACCGCGACCACCAAGCCGGCCACGCTGTGGAAGGGCAGCTACGAGGCCGAGAACGCCGCGCACACCGGCTCCGGCTACAGCAAGAACGGCCCCGAGGGCTCGCCGTCCAACGTGTCCAACTTCTACACCTCCGGCGGGTACGACGTCGGTGGCCTGCGGACCGGCTCCAACGTGACGCTCGACTTCACCGTCGACGTGCCGAAGGACGGGACGTACGACCTGAGTGTCTTCGCCAACTCCCTCAACACCTACAACCTCGTCAAGGAGCAGGGGCCCACCAACGTCTTCCTGCGGGTCGACGGCGGTGCCGAGCAGGAGCTGTCGCTGCCGCTGGGCTACAAGTGGGTGGTCTGGGACCACAGCGACACCAAGGTCGAGCTGACCAAGGGCAAGCACACCCTCACGCTCGCCGCGAAGAGCCTCGACGGCTCCAAGGCCACCAAGGGTGACGCGATCGTCGACCGGATGACGCTGTCCCTGCCCGACCCCGACGTGAAGAGCGCGGTCTACGAGGGCGAGCTGGCGTGGCTGGACGGGGCCCGACCCGTGTACGGGCTGCCGAAGCACCTGGACGCGTCCGGTTCGGGCGCCGCGGCTGTCGAGAAGGGCGACACCGCGACCTTCTGGGTCTACTCCCCGGCCGACACCGAGTCGACCATCGACGTCGACGCGTTCGGCACCGGGACGGCTCAACTGGCCGTGAACGGTCACGACGTGCTGAAGCTGGCGGGGAACTCCGGCAAGAAGGTGGCGGTTTCCCTGTCCGGGGGCGTCAACAAGGTCACGGTGACCGGAGAGGCGGGAACGACCCTCGTGGACCGGATCACCGTCCGGCAGACCAAGGACACCCTGCGATCGAAGGCGTACGAGGCCGAGGACGCCCAACTTGCCGGGTCCGCCACGGCTGCGCCGCTGTCGCTCGCCAGCGGAAAGCAGGCGGTGCGCGGTGTGGGCGGCGCACCGGGCAATGGCAACACGGCCACGTTCCATGTCACCGCCGACAAGGCCGGTCTGTACGCCCTGCGGATCCGGTACTCCAACCCCGAGCAGTCGGAGGCCACCCACTACAATCCCGATCCGCTCGTCCGGCACGCGGACATCTCCGTCAACGGAGCCGAGCCGCAGCGCGTGACGTTCCCGCACTCGTTCCACGAGAACAACTTCTGGGAACTCACCGTCCCCGTCAGTCTGGAGAAGGGCGACAACACGCTCACCTTCAGCTCCGAGGAGCTGCCGAACTTCGACGGCAAGACGTACGCCTCGGACACGTTCCCCGGCATCCTGCTGCGCTCGCAGTACGCGCCGCTGATCGACAAGATCACGGTCGCTGAATACGCGGCTCCACGGCCGTAAGGCACGTCTCGGCCCTGCGGCCGTGGGGCACGCCTGGCCCTGCGGCCGCAAGGCACGTCGCGGTCCTACGGCCGTGGGGCACATCGCGGCCCCACGGCCGTAAGGTACGTCCCGGCCGCACGGCCGTGAGGGACGTGCGGTGCGTGAGGTAGAGGACAAGGGAGTCACGTGGTCACGATCGGCGACATAGCGCGCGCCGCCGGAGTTTCCCGCAGCACCGCGTCGTACGCGCTGTCGGGGAAACGCTCCATCTCCGCGGAGGTGCGGCAACGGGTGGCGGACGCGGCGCAGGAGCTGGGCTACACGCCCAACGCCGGCGCCCGCGCCCTCGCCACCTCGGAGACGATGGTTATCGGCCTGCTCGCCCGGTTCCACGAGGACGAGTTCGCCCCGGCCATGCTCCAGTACATGCTGGGCGTCTCCGACACCGCACGCGAGCTGGGGTACGACACCCTGCTCGTCACGGAGGCCGACGGCACCCGCGCTCTGCGCCGGATCACCGGCTCCCGGATGGTCGACGGCGTCGTCCTGCTCAACGTCGCGCAGGACGACGCCCGGCTCCCGCTCCTACGGTCCGCACCCCAGCCGGGGGCGCTGGTCGGGCTGCCCGGCGACCCCTCCGGCATCGACGTCTTCGACCTCGACTTCGAGGCGGCCGGCCGGCTGATGGTCGACCACATGTACCGGCTGGGCCACCGCGAGCTCCTCCTGGTCTCCCAGCCCGAGAACGTCGTGGAGCGTGGCGGCGCCTACGTGTGGCGGCTGCAGGACGCGGTGGTGCAGCAGGCGCGGGCCCGCGGCATCCAGCTCCACGCGGTCTTCGGCGAGTCGCGGCAACCGGCGGTCGGGCGGTCCCTGAACGCGCTCCTTGACGCCCACCCGACAGCGACCGGCCTGCTGCTCAACAACGAGGCGGCAGCGGCGGCCCTGCCGTCCGTCCTGCACGCCCGCGGCCAGGAGGCACCACGAGACCTGTCCGTCATCGGCCGCTACTCCGACGAGTTCGCCCGTACGTTCTCGCTGCCGTTCTCGTCCATCGAGAGCGCACCCGACCTCCTCGGAGAGATGGCCGTGCGGCAGCTCGTACGCCGTATCACCACCCCCGGGGCCAGGGACGAGCCGCACGTCCTGCGGCTGCTGCCGCCCGAGCTGGTCGACCGCGGCAGCACCGCCCTGCCGGCGCCCGCCAACCGCGCGTGAACTTCCGCTGCGATACTGGTCGCTCCTGGATCAAGGTGCTGACCATGAGGGGCGGAGTACGTGAACTCAGAGGAAAAGTCGGCAAGTGGGGGCTTAGGCGGAGCGCGTCGACGCCATGCCGTCGTCGTTGGAGGCAGTCTCGCGGGCCTTCTTGCGGCCCACGTCCTCGCCGAGCACGCGGACCGGGTGACGGTCGTCGAGCGTGACCGGTTCCGGGAGGAGCCCGGACCGCGTCCCGGCGTGCCGCAGGGCCGCCACGCGCACGTCCTGTTGGAGGGCGGTCAACGGGCCCTTGACGCCCTTCTTCCGGGGTTCATGGACGAGCTGCAGGCGGCGGGCGCACCGCGGGTGGGGATGCCGTCGGACCTGGTGCAGTGGCAGGACGGACGCTGGCTCCGGCGGCTGCCCGCGACGACGCACATCTACACCGGCTCGCGCCCACAGCTCGAGCAGTTGGTGCGCCGGCGGGTGCTCGCCAATCCGGCGATCACCGTGGTCGAGGCGACGAGTGTCGTCGGGCTGTCGGGGGATGCCTCGCGGGTACGGGGTGTGTTGCTGCGGGAGCGCGGCGAGGGCAGCCGGGAGAAGGAGCACTCCCTCGAGGCGGACCTGGTCGTGGACGCCTCCGGGCGCGGCACGAAAGCCGCGCAGTGGCTCTCCGCGATCGGCGCGGAGGCCGCGCACGAGGAGTCCATCGACACGGGGCTCGCCTACGCCACCCGCATCTACCGTGACGCGAGCGGAGATCTGGGCACCGAGTCGCTCGGATACTACGTCGTCCCCAACCCGTCGCAGGTCTACGGGGGCGTAGTGCTTCCCTTGGAGGACGGACGGTATCTGGCGACCTTCTCCGGGCTGCGCGGAGACGAACCGCCCACGGACGAGGAGGGGTTCGTGGCGTACGCGAAGAGGCTGCCGCATCCGTTCGTGCACCCGTGGCTGCGCACAGCCGAGCCGCAGTCGCCGGTGTTCGGCTTCCGGCAGACCGCGAACGTACGTCGACGCTACGACCGTCCCGGCCGCCGTCCCGCAGGATTCCTGGCAATCGGCGACGCCTTGTGCACGTTCAACCCGGTCTACGGGCAGGGCATGGCCGTCGCCGCGATGAGCGCGGTCGCCCTGCGCGACGCGCTGGCCGACCGGCGTCGCACGCCGACGACGCGCCGCGTGCAGCAGGCGCTCCTCGGCGCCTCCCGGCAGGCATGGGACATTTCGGCCGGGGCGGACAAGGCGATGCCGGGGGCGATGGGGAACGCGGTAACCACCCGGGCCGTGGAGCGGCCCGTCGGCTGGTACCTGCGACGCGTCCAGGAACGCTACCCCGGCGACCCCGTGGTGGGCCGCGCCTTCCGTTCCGTACTGACGCTCACCGCACCGGTCACCGCACTGTTCGCCCCGAAGGTCGCGCGGGCCGTGCTTCTCGGTCGGGTCCCGGCGACGCCCGCCGAGCCTCCGATGGCGCGGGAGGACACGGGCGCCTGAAGCGCGCCGCTGCACTACTGATCCTGCGAGCCTTCGGCGAACCAACTCGCCGAAGGCTCGCGCCACTTCGTGCGCGATGTCTTGACGCTGCTCAGGGCCGTACCTAGAGTTCCGGGCCGTAACAATCGGAAAAGACCTCGAAAGTTTCCGGGCAGTCGTCGTGCGTGCGGCGGTGCCATGCCTGATGTGAAGCGCTGACGAACCAACTCGCCCAGCCGGTTTTCTGTCCGCTGAATTGAACAGCGTTCGAAATACCGAACATTCAACGATTCGATACTCGACGACCCACGCAGGAGCCGCAATGCAGTCAGTGGGACGTTTCAGACCCAAGTCCGCCTTCCTGAACAGCGCTCCGCCCGCCGCCGGATCTGCGGTGCGATCGCGGCGGGTCACCCGCACCGGCAGGCGCTGGCGCGCGGCGCTGGCCGCCATGGCGCTGACCTTCGCCGGCCTCGCCGCCGGGGCCGCATCCACGGCCGCAGCCGATCTGCCGGTCAGCAGCGCCGCCGCGGCCGCGAACCACCTTCCGGCCCCCTTCCAGTGGTCCTCCAGCGGACCGCTGATCAGCCCCAAGTCCGACGCCACCCACGACATCGCCGCCGTCAAGGACCCGACGGTCATCCGCTACAACGGAAAATGGCTGGTCTACGCGACCACGGCGCTCCGCCAGGGCGGCTGGAACCTGATGTACACCAGCTTCGAGGACTGGTCCGAGGCCGCCGACGCGCCGCAGTACTACCTGGACCAGTCGGCGATCGGTCCCGGCTACCGTGCCGCGCCGCAGGTGTTCTACTTCGCCCCGCAGAAGAAGTGGTATCTGGTCTACCAGACCGGTCTGCCGTCGTTCTCCACCACTGACGACCCGTCCAAGCCCGAGTCCTGGTCCGCGCCGCGCAACTTCCAGGACGCGATGCCGGACATCATCAAGGAGAACATCGGCAACGGCTACTGGGTGGACTTCTGGGTCACCTGCGACACCGCCAAGTGCTACCTGTTCTCCTCCGACGACAACGGCCACCTGTACCGGTCGGAGACGACCGTGGCCGACTTCCCGAACGGCTTCGGAAACACCCAGATCGCCCTGCAGGACTCCAGGTTCGCCCTGTTCGAGGCCGCCAACGTCTACAAGATCAAGGGCACCGACGACTACCTGCTGCTGGTGGAGGCGATCGGCAGCGACGGCCGCCGCTACTTCCGCTCCTGGACGTCCAAGAGCCTCGACGGCCAGTGGACACCACTCGCCGCGACGGAAGACAACCCGTTCGCGCGCTCGTCGAACGTCACCTTTCCCGAGGGGAGTTGGACCAAGGACATCAGCCACGGCGAGATGATCCGCTCGGGCGTCGACCAGACCATGGAGATCGACCCAGGCCGGCTCCGGTACCTCTACCAGGGCATGGACCCGTCCGCCAGCGGCGGCTACAACCAACTTCCCTGGAAGCTAGGCCTGTTGACGGAGACGACCGCGTACGGAAGGGACTGAGACCTACGGCTCGCCGGCCATCACCGGCTCGGCGGTGCGGTGCTTCCGCGGACGACGAGGTCGGTGGCGAGCTCCATCCGGTTCCGGGTCAGGAGCTCGCCCCGGGCAAGCGTCAGCACCATGCTCGCGGCGGTGGCTGCCATCTCGGTGAGGGGCTGGCGGACGGTGGTCAGCGGCGGAACGGCCCATTGCGCGGGAGGCAGGTCGTCGAACCCGATGACGCTCAGGTCGTGGGGGATGCGCAGTCCCGCCTCGTGCGCGGCCTGGTAGACGCCCAGGGCCTGCCCGTCGTTGGAGGCGAACACGGCGGTCGGCGGATCGGGAAGGCCGAGCAGTTCTCTGGTGTGGGCCAGGCCGTCGGCGGGCTGGAAGTCGCCGGTGCGGATCAGCTGGGGATCGAGGGGTACGCCCGCGGCGTCCATGGCGGCGCGATAGCCGTCCAGCCGGGCGCGGGCGGACAGTGCGTGCGAAGGGCCGGTGATGATGGCGATGCGGCGGTGTCCGAGGTCCAGGAGGTGGCGGGTGGCCGACAGCCCTCCGCTCCAGTTTCCGGCGCCCACCGAAGGGCAGCTGTGGCCTGGTTCTCCTGTGGGGTCGACCAGTACGAACGGGATGTCACGTGCGCGTAGTTGGTCGCCCTGCTCGGCGGTGACGCCGGAGAAGACGGCGATCACCCCGGTGGGCCGCCGGTTGAGGACGCCTTCGACCCAGTTCCGGCCGGGTGTGTGCTCGCTGTCCAGCCGGCTCAGGACCATGGCCAGCTGATGCGCGCCCGCCACCCGCTCCACACCCTTGATGATCTCCAGCGGGTAGTGCCCCTCCAGCTCGTGGAAGACGAGTTCCAGCAGGCTGGCGGGCTTTGCGGGCTTCTTCAGCCGACGGTACCCGTGCGTGCTGATGACGCCCTCCACCAGGGCGCGGGTCTCCGGTGCGACCTCCGACCGCCCGTTGACCACCTTGGAGACGGTCGCCGTCGACACCCCCGCCAGCTCGGCTATCTGAGCGATGGTCATCGGCCGGTCATTCCGGCCCCCGGGCGCCTTCACGTCCTTGCTCTCGGCCATGGGCCGGAGTCTAGCGTTACGGCTTCATATGCCGAATCTTTCAGAGAAAAGATGGAATGTTGCGATAAACCTTGACCCCCTTTCAGAACCGCGCCTAGGGTGCAGGCACTTCAGATTTCGTCACTTCACCGAAACTTTCGACGAACAGGCAACTCTCCCCGCACGCAGCGGTATTCGGCGCGCGAAAGGCACGTACGCGCCGCGACAGAGGCCCGGGCAACCCCCGTGGATCGGCCTCTCCCGCGGCCCCGGCCTCTCCGACGGCCCGCCGCCGGACCCAGACGGTCCCCCCTGAGAGGAAGAACCGCCGTGAAGTTCCGTTTCGCCGCGCCGGTCGCGCTCGTCGTGGCCCTCACGCTCGCCGCCGCCGGCTGCTCAGGCGGCTCCGGCACCGCCGCGGGCGACGACAAGTCCTTCGACTTCTGGTCGTTCACCGGCATCAACCAGAAGGCGGCCGTCCAGGAGTACCGCAAGGAGCACCCGGACGTCCGGGTGAAACTGACAGAAGTGGGCTCCTCGACGGAGACCGCCCAGGCGCTGACGACAGCGCTGGCCGGAGGCAAGGTCCCGGACCTCGTCCTGATCCAGGGCGACGACCTGCCGAAGTTCGTCCAGCAACCGCAGAACTTCCACGATCTACGGGAGTTCGGCGCCGACAAGGTCAAGGGCGACTACCTGGACTGGGTGATCAGCCAGAGCACCACCAAGGACGGCCAGATCATCGGTGTGCCGACCGACGTCGGCGGGATGGCCATCGCCTACCGCAAGGACTTCTTCGCCGCCGCCGGCCTGCCGACCGACCGGGAGGCCGTCAGCAAGCTCTGGCCCGACTGGGACGCTTTCATCGAGACCGGCAAGAAGTACACCAAGGCCACGGGAAAGCCGTTCGTCGACAACGCGGCGACGAGCGTCTTCTACCAGGCGGTCAACCAGGGACCCGAGAAGTACTACGACAACGACGACCGCAGCCCCATCTACGCCAAGAGCCCGCAGGTCAAGAAGGCCTTCGACGAGGCGCTGAAGGCCATCGCGGCGGGCATCACGGCGAAGCAGAGCTCCTTCTCCAACGGCTGGAGCGCAGGCATGGCACGGGGCAAGTTCGCCGCCATCGCGGCACCGTCCTGGATGCTCAACTCGATACGCACCAACGCACCCGGCACCAAGGGCAAGTGGGACATCGCAACGATCCCCGGCGGCAACGGCAACTGGGGTGGCAGCTACCTGGCGATCCCGCGAAACGCCAAGAACCCCCAGGCCGCCTGGAACTACATCAAGGCGACACAGTCCCCGAAGGGGCAGCTCCAGCACTTCCTCGACTCAGGCTCCCTGCCGACCACGCCCTCCGTCTACGACGACTCCCGCCTGACGGCGATGAAGGACGAGTTCTTCTCCGGAGCTCCCACGGGTCAGATCTACACCAAGTCGCTGCTCGGCCTTGAGCCCTTCTACATCGGGCCGGACAGCTCCACCATCGGGCAGGAGTTCCAAAACGCCCTCACCAATGTCGAGCAGGGCAAGGGCGACCCCGAAAAGGCGTGGGACACCGCGGTGAAGAACATCAAGACCGCCATCGGGCAGTGAAGACCGCCATCGGGCAGTAAGGCACACAGTCCCTGCGAGAGCCGGCCCGACCTCCTGGGTGCCACAGGAACCCAGGAGGCCCCGGCGAGGAAGCGACGACCTGTGACGACAACCCTCAGCCCGCAACGGGCGGGACTTCCCCAGGCCCCAACCCTGACGCGCGTACGCCGGAGCATCGGCGAGCGGATAGCCCCGTACGCCTACATAGCTCCGTTCTTCCTGATCTTCGCGGTGTTCAGCCTCATCCCCCTGCTGTTCACCCTCTACGTCGCGCTGTTCGACTGGAACCCCATCGGTGACCACACCTTCATCGGCTTCGACAACTTCACCCGGCTCTACGACGACCCGCGCTTTTGGAACGCCACCCGCAACACGATCAGCATCTGGCTGCTGTCGACCGTCCCCCAGCTCATCGCGGCGCTCTTCCTCGCCCATCTGCTCAATCACGCGCGCCTGCGCTTCGCCGTCCTCTTCCGGATGTCGATGGTGGTCCCGTACATCACCTCGGTGGCCGCGACGGCGATCGTCTTCGCGCAACTGTACGACCGGGACTACGGGCTGCTGAACTGGCTGCTCGGGCTCGGCGGCGTGGAGCCGATCGACTTCACCCAGTCGACGTGGGGCAGCCGGGTGCTGATCGCCGCGATGGTCACCTGGCGGTGGTTCGGCTACACCACCCTGCTGTACCTGGCGTCGCTGCAGGCCATACCGCGTGAGATCTACGAGTCGGCGTCGGTCGACGGTGCCGGCGGCTGGAAGCAGTTCCGCCACATCTCGATCCCTTCGCTGCGGCCGGTGATCGTGTTCACGGTGGTCACCTCCACGATCGGCGGGCTGCAGATCTTCACCGAGCCACTGCTCCTCAACCCGAGCACCCCCCTGACCTGCGGGCCGACCCGGCAGTGCCAGACGCTTACCCTCCTCCTCTACGAACAGGGCTTCGGCCAGTACCAGTTCGGCTACGCGGCGGCCATCGGAGTGGCCCTGCTCGTACTGGTCCTCGTCGTCGCAGGCATCAACTACCTCCTGTCCACCCGTATCCGCCCGGAGCGCTGATGACCGAGCCGATCGACGCGATGCCTCCATCCCCGCGGCCGACGCGACCGGTGGGGCAGCCGCGGCGCCGCCGTCCCGTCGAACGGGTCCGCTGGTGGACCTACGCCTTCCTGATCCTGGCGGTGCTCGTCTGCGTCTTCCCGCTGTACTGGATGTTCGTGGTCGCCACCACGGATTCCGCGGCGGCGACACAGATGCCGCCGCGGGTCATCCCAGGCGACAACTTCTTCCACCTTGCCGGACTCGTCTTCAGCACCGTGCCGTTCCTCCAGTCCGTCCTGAACAGCCTGATCGTCGCCGGGGCGGTCGGTGCCGGACAGGCGCTGCTCTGCTCGCTGGCGGGCTTCGCCTTCGCCAAGCTGGAGTTCCGGGGCCGCAACACGCTGTTCCTGATCGTCGTGCTCACCATGACCGTGCCGACCCAGCTCGCGATCATCCCGCAGTACCTGATCATGTCGGAGCTGGGCTGGGTGGACACCCTCCAGGCGCTGATCGTGCCCGGCCTGGCCAGCGCCTTCGGGATCTTCTGGATGCGGCAGCACATCGCTTCAACGCTCAGCGACGAGATCATCCAGGCGGCCCGTATCGACGGGGCGAACAGCTGGCGGATCTTCTGGCACATCGCGTTCCCCATCGTCCGCCCCGCGGCCTTCGTCCTGGGACTCTTCGGATACATCACGGCCTGGAACGACTTCTTCTGGCCCTTCGTCGTGCTGAAGTCCCCGGAGCACTACACCGCGCAGATCGCCATCAAGGCCCTGCAGAACAACCGCGACATCGATCTCGGTCTCGCCATGTCCGGCTCCTTCCTCGCCACCATCCCGCTGCTCGTGCTGTTCGTCTTCGTCGGACGCCGCCTGGTGGCCGGGATCATGGACGGCGCCTTCAAGGGGTGACCGAGCCCCGAGGGGCGGTGCCCGGTGTGGTCATGATCACGACTGTCGTACGCTACTGACCGCCACAGGCAGCCCTGCCGGCCCCCCGCCAACCGGCCTCGCCCGTTCCCGAAACCTCGCCGTTCCCGACATTGCGAAAGGACCGCTTCGTATGCCGACGTACAACAACCCGGTGATCAGCGGTTTCCACCCCGACCCCAGCGTGTGCCGGGTGGGCGAGGACTACTACCTCGTGTGCTCCAGCTTCGAGTACTTCCCCGGCGTACCGATCTTCCACAGCCGGGACCTGGTGCACTGGCGGCAGATCGGCAACGTCCTGGACCGGCCCGGACAACTCGACCTGCCCGACGACTCGCGGGCCTCCGGCGGCATCTACGCACCGACGATCCGCCACCACGACGGCCGCTTCTACATGATCACCACCAACGTCAGCGGCAAGGGCAACTTCATCGTCACCAGCGAGCGGCCCGAGGGGCCGTGGTCGGACCCCGTCTGGATCGACCTCCCGGGCATCGACCCCGATCTCGCCTGGGACGACGACGGCTCCTGCTGGTGCGCATTCTCCGGGGTCCAGGTGGCCCGCATCGACCCGGCCACCGGCACGGTGCTGGAGGGCCCCTTGAAGGTGTGGTCCGGGACGGGCCTGCAGCACCCGGAGGCTCCGCACCTGTACCGCATCGGCGACTGGTGGTACCTCATGGTCGCCGAGGGTGGCACCGACCGCGGCCACAGCGTCTCCATCGCCCGCGCCCGCTCGCCGCGCGGCCCCTTCGAGCCGGCCCCGGTCAACCCGATCCTCACCCACCGCAGCACCGACCGGCCGATCCAGAGCACCGGCCACGCCGACCTGGTCTCCGCGCCCGACGGCACCTGGTGGATGGTGCTGCTGGGCACGCGGCCCCGCGGCTACTTCCCCGGCTTCCACAGCCTGGGCCGGGAGACGTTCCTGACCCCCGTCCGGTGGGAGGACGGCTGGCCGCAGGTCGGACCGGTTCTGGAGCAGCACCCGGCCCCGGCCTCCTGGCAGCCGATCGACCCCGAGCCGTCGCGGGACGACTTCGACGGTCCGGCGCTGGCGCCCGGCTGGATCTCCCCGCGCAACCGTACCGACAGCTCCTGGTCGCTGAGCGACCGGCCGGGGTGGCTGACCCTGAACGCGACAGGGCCCACCCTCGACCGCGCGGGCCACACGTTCATCGGGCGCCGGCAGCAGCACCCCGACTGCTGGATCTCCGCCCGCCTGGACCCCGGAACGGGCCGCGCCGGGCTCTCCGTGCGCATGGACGAGGCGCACCACTACGACATCGAGGTCGGCGGGGGAGAGGCGAGTGTGATCGCCCGGATCGGCCCGCTGCGTCAGGCCGTCGCCCGGCGACCGGTGCCGCCGGGGCCGGTCACCCTCGTCCTCGACGTGCGTACGACCGACCTGCTGCCCCCAACCGTCACCTCCGCCGCCGAGGAGTCGGCAGACCAGATCGGCCTCTGGCCCAACGGACCGGACACCATCGCCTTCTCACTCGGCGGGCCGGAAGCCGCCCCCTTGGCCGAACTCGACGGCCGCTATCTGTCGACCGAGGTCGGCACCGGCTTCACCGGCCGCGTGATCGGCATGTACGTCACCGAGGGCAGCGCGGCCTTCGACTGGTTCGACTACGAGCAGACGAACATCTCCGACACGAAGGGTGACACCGCCTCGAAGAGTGACGTCGGCTGAGGGCCCCGCAGGTCAGCGCCCGCGCGGAATGCCGTAGGCGCGCTCCACATGCAGCCGCAGCACGAGGCGACGGTCGCGGACCATGGCGGCGCGGTAGTCGTCCCAGTCAGGGTGCTCACCGCGCACGTCGCGATAGAGCCGGACGAGTTCCTCGACGGTCTCGTCGTTGGGATCCCGGGCGACGGGGGTGAGCTCGGCGGTGCCCTCGACGACGGTGTAGGCCCAGCGGTCGTCGCTGGTCACATGGTAGGAGGCCCGCGCGTCCCGGCGTAGATTGCGCGTCTTCGCACGGTCGTCCGTGAGGGAGACCCGGATGATCCGTTCGTCGGGGTCGTAGGCGTGGTTGACGTTCGACAGCTGCGGCCGTCCGTCGCGTTTGAGGGTGACCAGCACCCCACCGTCGTATTCGGAGACCAAGCTGAGCAGCGCGTCCTGAGTCATGCACTGCTCAACGCGGGCAGAACGGCCCCGAATTCCGTCGCGGCCCGTCAGGAAGGTCATGAACGCGAGGGACGGTTGCCAGCGGTTTACGAGACGATGAAGTCCGTGGTCCGAGAGCGGCGGCGCGGTCGTGCACGAGCGTGGGAGCGCGGTTGTGCACGAGCATGGCAGCGCGGTTGTGCACCTTGATCAGGCGGAGGCGGACGATGGAACAGCTGGTGCAAGAGGTGGAGCCGGCCGAGGCGGGGCTGGACGCGGAGGCACTGGAGCGGCTGGACCGGCACCTCGCCCGTCTCGTCGACGAGGGGCGGCTGCCGGGCTTCCTGGTGATGCTGGCGCGCCACGGCAAGGTCGCGCATCTCACGACGTACGGCTGCCGCAACCGGGAGGCCGCCCTCCCGGTTGAGCGAGACACCCTGTGGCGGATGTACTCGATGACCAAGCCGGTCACATCCGTCGCCGCGCTGATGCTCCTCGAAGAGGGACTGATCGGCCTCGACGACCCTCTCGCCCGGTATCTGCCGGCCTTCGCCGATCCCCAGGTGTACGACAGCGGGGAGGGAACCGACGTCAAGACGCGGCTGGCCGAGGGCCCGATCCGCATCCGGCACCTGCTGACCCATACCGCGGGCCTGACCTTCGGCTTCTACTACTCCCATCCCGTGGACGCCCTCTACCGGGCCGCGGGTATGGAGTCCTCCGTGCTGCCAGGCGCCGACCTCGCGCGGACCTGCGACGTGTACGCGAGTCTGCCGCTGCAGTTCGACCCGGGAACGCAGTGGAACTACTCCGTCGCCACCAACGTGCTGGGGCGCGTGATCGAGGTCGTTTCGGGCAAGCCGCTCGACGCGTTCTTCGCCGAGCGGATCTTCGGCCCGCTCGGCATGCGGGATGCCGGATTCTGCGTGACGCAGGACCAGGCCGAGCGGCTGGCCGAGCTCTACGGGGAGACCGCCGACGGCGGCATCACCCCCATTGCCGGCCTGCCGCTGCACGGGCGGCCACGGTTCCTGTCCGGCAGCGGCGGCATGGTCGCCAGCGCCCTCGACTACCACCGCTTCATGGAGTTCCTTCGCCGGCGCGGCGAACTGGACGGCACGCGTCTGCTGTCCCCGGCGACCGTCGACACCATGGTGTCCAACCAGCTCCCCGGCGGCGCCGACCTCCGCACGTTCGGCAGCCCCACCCACGCGGAACCCCGCAACACGGGGATCGGTTTCGGCCTCGGCGTCTCCGTCGTCGTGGATCCGGACCGCACGCAGGCGCCCTCCCATCTGGGCACGTACGGCTGGAGCGGAGTCGCGACGACGACGTTCTGGGTGAACCCGCAGAAGGACCTGACCGTGCAGTTCCTGACGCAGGTACGCCCGACGGGGTCCCACACGGTCTACGCCGACCTCAAACGCCTCGTTCATGAGGCGATCCTCGACTGAGGCGCTGTGCGCTTCGGTCGCGCGTCCCGGAGGGTGGGCGGCCAGTCGGTCAGCTCACCTTGACGGGGAGCAGGCAACCCGCCAGGCCACGGGGGGCGTACGGAGGGCGGGAGGCACGCTCGGCGCGGGACGCGTGCAGAGGGCTGCACGATGGGTTCACGGTGGGGCTGCGGCTGCGCGGCTGTGTGGTTGAGCATTGGCACAGCCCCAGGCTGCCGCCTCGGGAGGGCGTAGGCCTGCTCCCTGATGCACGGCGCGCGCGGCACGTAACCCGCTGCTACCCGCGGGAGGCGAGAGCCAGCAGCGTGGCCGCCGGTCCCGCGGGAGGTGTCTCGCGCAGCCAGACGGCGCGGAACTGCCTTCGCAGCAGTGCCGGTTCCTCAACAGGCACGCTGATCAGCCGCCGGTCGGCCAGTTCGGCGGAGACCGCGAGACGGCTCAGTACCGCAGGCGCGTCACCCGCTGACACGGCGGACTTGATCGCCGTGGTGGAACCGAGTTCCGCCGCCGGCGGCGCGGGCTCCGCGCGGCTATCCGGGGCGACGGGGGCGGATCGTGCGGCACGTCCCGGCCGGGGTCCTGCGGCGGACGCCCCCGACTGAGCCCACGTCGAAGACACCGGAGTCGACGGTGGCGCGGGCAGGGACAGGGGGGCGGCTTCCGCGGACCGTCGGAGGATCTCCCATACGGCATCACGCGTGCCCGACCCCTGTTCGCGCACGATCAGGGGGGTGGCGGCCAGCGCCCGCAAGGGGAGCGGCTTTCGGCGCTTGGCCCACGGGTGACCCGGCGCGACCACCAGGACCAGCTCGTCGTCCGCGATGGCGCGACTGCGGAGACCGTGTGGCGCGCGCGGACCCTCGACGAACCCAATTTCGGCCTCATGGCTGCGGACCATGTCCGCGACCTGCGACGAATTGCCGACCCGCAGCGCGACCCTGACGTCGGGGAGCCTGGCGCGCAGGGCGATCAGCCACCCCGGCACCCGGTGATCCGCGATGGTCATCGAAGCGGCGACCCGCAGTCGGCCCTGCTGATCCGCGTGGAGCGCGGCGACTCCGCCGACCAGGGCCCGAGCCGCATCCAGCACGGGCATTGCCCAGTCCACGACAGCGCTGCCCGCCGGGGTCAGACGCGACCCGGTCGGGCCACGTTCGAGCAGGACGAGCCGGAGCTGGCGTTCCAGGGCGCTGATCCGCATGCTGGCTGCCGGCTGGCTGATCCCATGGCGTGCAGCGGCCTGGCCGAGACTGCCCGTCTCCGCGACCGATACGAGCAGGTCCAGCACCTTGAGCTCAGGTGTCCCCGGCGGTAGCCCCATCAGCACAGCTTATGACCTCCTCTGGAATCGGTCTCTACCGGCGACCGGCGGGACGCGGCGATCGTGCAGTAGGCCACCAGGAAGGGACGCCATGGAACCGTCGTATGCCCAGCCGGTCAAGCCACTGCCGGCGCGTATCCTCGTCGGCACGAGTCGCTCCGGGCGAGCGGCGAGCGCCGCTCTGCCGGGGCTGGCCGTGGCCGCAGCGGTGGCTTTGCCGGCTACATGGCTGGGCCATCTCATCCCGGTGGTCGGCGGACCGGTGTTCGGCATGATCGTGGGTGCCTTTGCCGGAGCCCTGTTGAGGCGGATCGCCGGGCCCGGACGGGTGGAGCGCTTGCTCCCCGGGTACGCGGCAGCCAGCAGACAGGTGCTGCAGGCGTCCATCATCGTGCTCGGGACCGGGCTGCCCCTGAGCGATGTGCTGCACTTGGGCATGGAGTCGCTGCCGGTCATGCTCGGCACGCTGGCCGTGGCGCTGGGCGGCGCCTGGGGCCTCGGCAGACTGCTCGGGATCCATCGCGAGACCGGACTGCTGATCGGAGTCGGCACGGGCATCTGCGGAGCGTCGGCGATCGCCGCGGTAACCGCCGCCGTGGGCGCGGCCGAGGCCAGGGTCGCCTACGCCCTCGGCACCATCTTCACGTTCAACGTCGCCGCGGTCCTGCTCTTCCCCGCCGTAGGCCACCTGCTCGGACTGTCGCAGGAGGCGTTCGGGCTGTGGAGCGGGACCGCGATCAACGACACATCCTCGGTCGTCGCCACCGCCTACAGCTACGGGACCGAGGCCGGGGCGTATGCGGTGGTCGTCAAGCTGACCCGCAGCCTCATGATCGTGCCGATCTGTGCGGCCCTGGTGATGTGGCGCTCCTATGGCCGGCGAACCAGGCATGTTCAGCGGCACGGGAAGGTCGGCAGGCGGGCATGGCGTGCGTTCCCGCTGTTCGTCGTCGGCTTCCTGGCCGCGTCGGCTGTTGCCACGTCTGGTGGAATCCCTGCCTCGTGGCAGCCGGTACTGCCTGTGATCAGCACGTTCCTGATCACTGTTGCACTGTCGGGGATCGGTCTGTCGCTCAGGTTCTCCCAGCTGCGCGAGGCGGGTCCTCGGCCACTGCTGCTGGGCGCGATCCTCTGGACCGCCGTCGGCGCGGCCGGCATCGGTCTGCAGGCGATCACTGGTCGGCTCTGACGAGACACACGTGGGCATGCGCCCGAGTGCGCGCCAGGAGGCCCCGCACGACGGAAGTGTCTGATGACCAGGGACGCTGTTGTCTGATGATGACGGCTCCGTTATCGACGCGTGAGGGGCCGTGGCGCAGACTTGCGGCATGAAGCGCCACAGCCTTCCCGCAGTCCTGACCGGTGTCTGCGCGACGGCACTTCTGGCCGCTGGGTGTTCGGGGGATGACGGGACTGGGTCGGCCCAGCAGCCCAAGCCGGCGTCCGCGCCGTCGTCCTCGGAACCGGCCAACCGCGACACGGGCGAAGTCAACCGGGACGACGTGAACGGCGACGGCCGGTCCGACGTCGTCGTCAACGGCTGGTACAAATACCCGAAAACCGGCGGCGAATGGTTCAACAACCGCTTCATCGCCTTCGCCTCGCCCTCCGGACTCGACCCGACCAGGGCCTTCAGACTCTCGGAGGACTTCGCCAAGCCTGATCCCCGGATCGACAGCTCCGCCATCTTCCAGGACAGGTCCGTCCAATTCACCGGCGATCTGGACGACGACGGCCACGCCGACATCGTCGTACGCAACCAACTCAGCCACCGCAGCGGGAAGTACACGCGCTACCAGCGCATCGTGTGGGGCGGCCCCAAGGGTGCGACAGGCGTGACCGAGTTGCCGTCGGAGACCGACGACGCCATCGCCACCGGCGACTTCGACGGCACGGAGCGCTCGACCTGCTCACCCTGGGCGAGCCGAGTTCGGACTACGACCAGAGGCCCCAGCCCGCCACCGTCCTGCACGGCCCGCTCAGCCGTGACCGGGGCGCTCCTCGTACCACCACCAGCGTCGACGTCGGCCATGACGGCTGGGTGCCCATGGCCCACACGGTCGTCGGCGACTTCGACGGTGACGGCCGTGACGACCTGGTGACCAAGGCGGAGTACGACGAGGAGGACGCCCGCTTCGAGGACGAGGACATGCCGGACGTCGACGACGCGGAGTTCTACCGGGGGACGCCCAAGGGGCTCGAGGAGGCGGGACCCGTGCCCGGGCTCACGAGCGATGATTCCGGGTCCCCGGAGGTGGTCCCCATCGCAGCCGGTGACTTCGACGGTGACGGCCACACGGACATCCTCGGCCGCGTGTCGTACTACGAGGCGGTCGCCGTGTACGGCAGCGCGGACGGGCCGGGACGCGGACGGGCCGCCACCGACCTCGGTACGGTCGAACTCCACGACCCCGTCGTCGGCGACGCCAACGGCGACGGCCGCGACGACGTCGCCGCCCAGTCCCGGGGGCGGGACCGCCGCATCGGTCAGGTGGCCGTACTCCTCGGCGGTGGGGACGGCCTGAGCGCCGACCGCATCCTCAGGATCGACCGGCGCTCCATCGGCCTGGGCGGCTCACCGCTGCACTCCGGCGACCGCGACTTCTTCGGGTGGGATCTCCACCTCGCCGACCTCGACACGGACGGCCGCGACGAACTCCTGATCGGCACCTTCGGCTTCAACAAGCCGCGTAAGGACGCCGGTTACTGGATCCTCCGCGGGACGAAGGCGGGCCCGTCCACCAGCGACCGGCACTTCGTCAAGACCAAGGACTTCGGTGCAGGCTGACTTGCGGCCGTCGCGCGCTGACGGGCGGAAACCGTCAGCCCGGCGGTCCCCCTCCCCCTACGCCGGGTTCCACGAGCACACACCGGGTGCCCGTGTAGATCGTCGGCATGCAGCGGTTGCAGTGAATGCACAGCGATGGCGTGTCGCGGTCTGCCGCCAGACGGTTGATCAGATCCGGCTCGCGCAGCAGTGCCCGTGCCATCGCCACGAACTCGAAGCCCTCGGCCATGGCCCGGTCCATCGTGTCGCGGTCGGTGATGCCGCCGAGCAGGATCAGCGGCAGGTCGAGCGCCGCCCGGAACTGCCGGGCGGATTCGAGGAGGAACGCCTCCCGGTACGGGTAGGCGATGAGGAACTTCTTCCCGAGCAGCTTGATGCCCAGCTGCTGGAGCCGCGGAAAGGCCTCGGCGAACTCCCTGACCGGGGCTTCGCCGCGGAACAGGTACATGGGGTTGAGCAGCGAACTCCCCGCCGTGAGTTCGAGGGCGTCGACGGTGCCGTCCTCCTCGAGCCATTTCGCCGTCTGGATGCTCTCGTCGAGCCAGATGCCGCCGGGGACACCGTCGTCCATGTTCAGCATGATCTAGCGCGGAACCCCGGGCGTGAACGACTCCGTTGGGAAACGCGTGATTCGAGCACGGCTGTGTCGTTCGTTTTGCTGAGGGCTGTGGTCGTTGGTGGGACGAGGAGAGTGGCATGTCGCTGGAGTCTCGGCCGGATGACGGGGTGCCTGAGCTGACGGCTCGGGTGGTGCGGGCCGCGTTCCCCAAGGGGACTTTGGCCATCCGGATCCGGGAGGTGCTCGGTCCGCTGTTCACGGACGAGGACTTCGCCGAGGCTTTCCCCGGCCGGGGTCGGCCTGCGATCTCGCCGGGGGCCCTGGCTGTGGTGTCGGTGTTGCAGTATGCGGAGGGACTGTCCGACCGACAGGCCGCTGACCAGGTGCGGGCTCGCATGGACTGGAAGTTCCTGCTCGGGTTGGAGCTGGATGATCCGGGATTCGACTTCACCGTGCTGGGTGACTTCCGCTCCCGTCTGATCACGCACGGGCTGGAAGAACGAGTCCTGGGGGTGGTCCTGTCCCGGCTTTCGGATGCAGCACTGCTGCGGGCCGGTGGCAGGCAGCGGACCGATTCCACGCACGTGCTGGCCGCGGTGCGCACGCTGAACCGGATGGAGTTCGTCGGTGAGACGCTGCGGGCGGCGCTGGAGGCACTGGCCGCGGCCGCCCCCGACTGGCTGGGTGGGTTGACCAGCCCCGGGTGGGTGGAGCGCTACGGGGTCAAGGTCGACAACTACCGATTCCCTAAAGGCGACAACGTCCGCCGGGAATGGGCCGAACAGGTCGGCCGGGACGGGTTCGCCGTCCTGGACGCCATCGATCACGCGGATGCTCCGCTGTGGCTGCGTGAGGTCCCCGCGGTGCGCATCCTGCGCCGGGCCTGGGCGGAGCAGTACCACCGGGACGGGCAGGGGGTGCACTGGCGGGAGGGCAAGGACCTCCCGCCGGCCAGAGATCGGCTGTCCTCGCCCTATGACACCGACGCCCACTACGGCATCAAGCGCGGGTCGGGCTGGTGCGGCTACAAGGTCCACCTGAGCGAGACCTGCGAGTTGGATGACCCGCATCTCATCACGAACGTGGAGACCACGAACGCCACCGTCAACGACACCGAGGTCACCGCGGTCGTCCACCAGCATCTGGCCCGGCGGAAGCTGGCGCCACGCGAGCATGTGGTGGACGCCGGATACGTCACCGCCGCCCACATCCTGGCCGCCCGCGACGAGCACGGCATCGACCTGCTCGGACCGGTCGGCATGGATACCCACCACAGCGGGCGCGACGCGCAGGCACCGGACCTGACCCAGGCCGCCTTCACCACGGACTGGGACGCCCGGAAGGTCACCTGCCCCGGCGGCGCGGCCAGCGTCAGCTGGTCCGACCAGCGCAAAGCCAGCGGCACCCCCCTCGTCCGGGTGCATTTCGCACTCGCCGACTGCGACCCGTGCCCGCTCAGAGCGAGGTGCACCAAAGCGGCCAACGGCAAGTGGGGCCGCAGCCTGACCCTGCTGCCCCAAGAACAGCAACAGATCCTGGAACAACGACGCGCGGAGCATCAAACAGACGCGTGGAAAAAGCGCTACGACGCGCGAGCCGGGGTGGAAGGCACCATCTCCCAGGCCGTCCGCCGCACCCGCCTGCGGCGCACCCCCTACCGAGGTCAGAGCAAGACCCATCTCGCGAACGTCCTCTGCGCCACCGCCCTCAACATCACCCGCGTCGACGCCTGGCTGAATGGCACCCCACTCGGCGCGACCCGTGTCTCCCACCTCGCCCGGCTTGCCCTTGCGGCATGACCTGATCACGAGAACCGCTTTGCGCCTTTCCCAACGGAGTCGTTCACGCCCGGGAGGAAGCGCTTCTCTGGACTGCTCTGACGCGCAGGTTCCCACGGGTCCGCACTGTTGACCTCAGTCGGGGCGCTTCTGGTTGTCGATGTACTCCTTGATGATCGATAGCGGGGCCCCGCCGCACGAGGCAGCGAA